>SVGW01000024.1 GCA_015056125.1 Clostridiales bacterium
ATCGAACAGGCGCAGCTCCGTACCGATCTGCCCAGCTTCAACGTTGGCGATACGCTTCGCGTTTTCGTTAAGGTTGTGGAAGGCAGCCGCGAACGTCTCCAGGCGTTTGAGGGTACTGTGATTGCCAAGCGCAACGGCTCCAACCGCGAAACTTTCACGGTTCGCCGCGTTTCCTACGGTATCGGCGTGGAGCGTACGTTCCCGCTGCATTCCCCCCGCGTTGACCATATTGAGGTCATCCGTCGCGGTAAGGTTCGCCGGGCTAAGCTGTATTATCTGCGTAATCTGCAGGGCAAGGCTGCCAAGATTAAGGAAGCCGGCCGTCACTAAGACAGCAAAAGAAGAGGTCATCCGAAAGGATGGCCTTTTTCTTTATCTTGAGATTACTTCTGAATATTTGCACTCAAAAGCATCCCAATTTTTTAACAGCCTATCGATTTCCTGGCAAAAGCGTATGTATTCTTCGTCTGTTACATAGCTTTTGGCATAGCCGCCCTGACCGTATTTATTTTGCATATGCTGATAGCAGCGTTCCATATGCTGCCTCATGGTGTATTCAGGAAAATGCCGGAGAGAGTAAGCATGCGTGCGCCGGATGAATTCGTCAAGGTCCGTTGAACGATCTGCCGATGAAAGAATCTTGCCGTAATTGCTTCGGGGCGGATGATCCATTGAGGCGCGATGGTCTTCAATTGCCTCTCGAATAATGATCCTTTGCTCCTCTGTAAAGAATCTCGCTATCATCACGTCATCCCAGAATATTTTTGCCGATAATTCTTCGTGCAGATCCTTATTAATATGATGAGCAATATCATGATACGCAGCAGCGGCAAAGACCATATTTTCATCAAGAGATTCAAATTGCTTCACGAACAGGAAACTGCGGCGGATCACATATTCGATATGATTGATCCGATGCCCTTCATCATTTTTAGCATACAGCGGAAAGATATAGGTTTGAATGTAGCGCCTTAATTCATGATTGATTCGCATCTGTTCCTCCTTCATTTTGCTCACATGATTGCATCTTCATCCATTGCTTCTATCAGGTAACTGACCGGTCTAATGCCATCATTGCAGGAAGCAATAAATTGCTTTGGATTGCGTAACTCGCCACCGTAAAAATTTCCTCCGCCATGAGCAAGTGTAAACACATATTCCATCATGGATTTCCAAGCATTATCACAAAGTCCCTCCGGTTTCTGAAAACCATTTGCGCAAATAAAGGTCATTCCCTCTTTATTATACGTGCAGGGATGCAAGTTCGGATTAGCGTATTGATCTGCTAAATCCTGATGCCATGCGCATTTCAAAACGGTAATTTTTACTTTTTGCATCTGATTACTCTCCTATTGTTCCGGTATAACAGACTGTAGTAATATGGGTGAGCAGTAATCCGCCTTTGGCGTGTTGATCAAACACTTGACGGATAGCGCGCCGAAAAGCTTTTCCGGCAACCGTTCCTGCCTCAGGAGCATATGAAGCACTACACGCGCCGCCCAGAAAACGATGAAAAGGCTGGCGGATGGTATTGTCAAATTCAAAGCGCTGCCAGAAGCCTGGGCCGAACAGATCATCCGCACGTTCTTTTCCTGTTCTTTGAAAAGGTCTTTGATACGTGCGGTATTGCTGATCAATTGCGGCCATCTCTTTATCAAATGGATTGCCGCGGACGTGGTTCCACAGCAGGAATACATATCCGCCAGGTTTAAGGATCCGGCGGATTTCTGCGCGGGTTGCTTCATTGTCAAACCAATGGTAGGCCTCTGCAATGGTGATTGCATCCACGCTATGATCCGGCAGCTTGGTGGATTCAGCAGTGGCAGCAATGACCTGAATCTGCGGCAAGGCTTCTGTACGCGCCTGGAGGATACGGCGCATATGAATGCTTGGCTCAACTGCATATAGCTGTGAAGCCCAGGGCGCGCACAGGGCAGCCAGTTTGCCTGTGCCGCTGCCAAGATCCGCGATAACGCTGCCTGTACCAACCGTTTCCCGAATGAGATTGACTGCTTTTTCCGGCCAGCTGGGTCGGCAATCGTCATAAATCTGCTGCTTATCGACAAAGAGAGCGCAGTCGTGCCGACACTTACGAATGCGTTCCAGCAAAGATGGATCATGAATTGCCGCTTCTAAGGCAGCATCTGAAATCGTGTTTCCTTCCAGCAACCAATAAAGGATTGCTTCCGCCAGCAGTTGTTCTCGTCCCCTTGGTTCTTTTATGGAAATTCCCATGCCGTGCAGGGTACTGTCGATGGCAAGTGCAATGGGGGAGTTGGCTCCAAAGGCGTTTATCACGGTGGTTAGCGCTGAAATTCCGCTGTGCAGCGCATTTAGATCAATGGGCTGATGCTGGCGTGCTGCTCCGGCGCTGAGAAGTGCATCTGCTGTGGTGTGCAATGCTTCAGCCAGGGGAAGAAGAATGGCGGCATCCGGCAGATTTTCACCATTCTCCCATTTGCTGACCGCCTGATAACTCACGCTAAGCCGGGTTGCCAGCTCCCTCTGAGACAAGCCGCGATTGCGGCGCAGCATACTGATGTAAGCTCCGATTGCAGTGATATCCATGGGGGATCGCCTCCTTTGATGTATGTGAAAGCATCATAGCATGCGCAGTGCCCGAAAGCAATCATGGGGTGCGGGAGCCACGTCAAGCGCAGGTTGACAGAACGTTTTCGATACAATAAGCAAAGAAAAGCCGGAATCTATAGAATGAAAAAATGCCTGAATAATAGCGACGCTATTCTCAGGCATTTCATTCTGGCAGGCAGGGGTTATTCTGCTGTTTCAAAGAAATAGGCTTCTACGCGGGGATAATTTTTGATATTTCCCTCGGCATCCAGCACGCTGTAGGTGCCGGTAGCCTTTCCGTAGAGCTTCACCTTTGCGCCCTCGGCAAAAGCAGGCTCCTGGGTGGAAATTACGTAAATGATATCTTTGTATACGCCATCGGTGCGCTTGATGGCAAAGCCGATCACCCATTCGCCAGTGCTGGGGGTGATAGAAGCAATATAGCCGGTGTAGCCCACGGTTTTTCCTTCATTGGATTCCTTTTTCAGATTAGCGTAAGAAATCTTTTTGGCTTCGTCCTTTATTTTTTCCATGCGTTCTACTTCACTGTAGGTACGGGTGGCGGTATAGGTGAATGTGCGGGCGTCCAAGCCTTTTTTTGTTACCGCGATTACAATATTATAAGTGCCCTCTGCGCTTGTATCCAAGCTGAAACTGAAATTTTTGCTGGTGGTGGATTTGGAATAGTTTACAGGGCCGGAAACGGATACCTGGGTTTTTGCGCCGGAAATGGTGGAACCAATGATCTTGGTTGTATCAGAGAGGGTAGAGCCGGGGGTAGCCGTTAAATCAACGGGCAAAAGGCCCTTTTGATAGGTGACGGAAAACATGCGCTGGGCAGTGATGGCGTTTTCTGCCTCGGAAGTGATCGTAACAGAATACACGCCCTGGGAGGGAAGGGTCACCTTAATGGAGAAGGAGCCGGAATTGGTAGCGGTATCGGTAAAAGTTTCGCTGCCGGAAGCGCCAAGAGAAAATACCGTGGCAGTTACCGTGGCCTTTTTTCCGGTCACGCCTTTGATGGTAAAGGTATCAGAATTGGTTTCAGAAGGGGGAGCGCTGGTAAAGTTCAGCTTAATGGGAAGCTCGGGCATGGGCAGGATCTTGGTAAAAGAAAACGTCTTCATGATTTTTTCTAGGGCGGTACTGTCCGCTTCCTTGGCAGCACGATCCGTCACTTGCATATCCAATGTGATGGTGTAGCCGTTGCGGATGGTGCGCCGCTGATAACCGGTGCAAACCTGAATGCCGTCCTGGCGAAGGGAATATTTGGTTTGCAAGAAGCGAAGCACATCGCCGCCGTAATTTTTCCAGGCGGCACTGGAATAGGAATAGCCAAGCAACCCGTAGGCGGTGCCATCGGTATGGGAAAGGCGGAATTCCTTGCGCATGGCATCTTCCTGATTATTCAGATCAAAATACAATTGCGCATCCAAGTTCTTAAGGGCGCTGATCACCAGTGTACGGTTGTTTTCCTGATCGTAAGCCTGCAAAAGGATACCTTCATTTTCAAATGAATTGGCAACGGCATCATAATCCATGCCCTGCTGGGCAAGCCAATCGGAATGGGTGCTCAGGTTACGGGGCGTAAGCACCATCTCATAGGTATCAGAAGGAATATCCACCGATGCATAAATATCGGAAAGGGTATAGGTTTCGGCCATTGCAGATGCCGTGAACAAAAGCAGCACACAGGCAAAGGCAAGAATAAACTTTTTCAAGAAAAAGCCTCCCTTCGTATTTTCAGAAAACATACGCTTTATTGTAACATATTTATACGGTTTTTTCAACAGAAGCCTGCCGAATGTTTACAGTTCGTTTGTTTTAGCATATAGCCGTTGCATTTTTGGCAGTATGCCGATATAATGAAAAGCGGTCTTAGAATCCTTAATGCAGGAGGATCATGAATGAAAGCATTTCGCGCTTTTATTTTAATGGCGGTTTTAATTTTTTCTTTTGCTTCTTTGGGTCAATGTGAAAGCTTTGTGGTGGATGAAGAAGAAATGACTGCCACATTCAGGGAACGTGCCCGGTATATTATGCGGAATATGACCCTGGAAGAAAAAATTTATCAGCTGTTTTTTGTAACGCCTGAGGCCCTTACCGGCGAAAAGAAAACTTCAGCAATTGATGATAGGCAGCTTTTGAAAAAATATCCGGTAGGAGGCGTGATTCTGTTTGGTCAAAATATAGTATCAGAAAAACAACTGATGGAACTGACGGGATTTTTTCAGCAAAGTGCAAAGGAATCGGGATGCTTTCCTCCTTTGATTGCCGTTGACGAGGAAGGGGGCAGCGTGATCCGGGTAGCCAACAAGCTGGGGTATCCTGCGCCCTATTCTGCTGAAAAGATCGGCCAAACAGGCGATGCATCCCTGGCATATCAGGCGGGGAAAGATATAGGCGAATATTTAAAGGCGCTTGGGATTCATCTGGATTTTGCGCCTGTTGCCGATGTACTGGTTCATGAAGAATCTGAAATGATTGGAAGAGCATACGGAAGTGATGCCTATCTGGTATCTGATATGGCTGCATCCATGGCAAATGGCCTTCGGGCAAGCGGGATCATCCCTTGCTACAAGCATTTTCCCTGCCATGGTGCTGTGGATGAAACCCATAGCGGCATGGCTTCTGCCAGAAGAACACTGGAAGAGATGCGCGCCCTGGAATGGATTCCCTTTAAAGCAGGCATTGATGCAGAAATTGAAATGATTATGATTTCCCATTTGACGCTTAGAAGCGTGGAGGATACCGTGCCGGCTTCTCTTTCTAAAACGGTGATTCAAAAATTGCTTCGGGAAGAATTGGGCTATGATGGCGTGGTGATTACAGATGCCCTGCGTATGAGCGCGATCGTAAAGTATTATGATGCTGGGGATGCGGCAGTGATGGCGCTGCAGGCAGGCGCCGATTTTTTATTGATGCCCAACAATTTTGAAAATGCGTATAATGAATTGTTCAAAGCGGTGAATAAGGGCAAAATAACCTTGGAAAGAATTGATGAAAGCGTAGAAAGGATCCTGGCGCTGAAAATTCAGTATGGCATCATACAGTGAAAAAAGCAGCGGCAGTACAATTATGTGAAGGAAATTTCCCCGGTGGCCAAGAATAATGGATACTCCAGACTTTTTCTGGAAGCCCTGATCATGATAAGGAGACGCATATTATGAATAAAATTTTGCGCAAAAAAATATTAAACCCCACAGTAACGCTGATGGAAGTGGAAGCGCCGTTGGTGGCCAAAAAGGCTGAACCCGGCCAATTCATCATTTTGCGAGTGGATGCGGAGGGAGAAAGAATTCCGCTGACCATTGCTGATTTTGACCGGGAAAAAGGATCCGTAACGATTATTTTCCAAGTGGTAGGCGCCAGCACGGAAAAACTGAATCATTTAAACGAAGGCGATTTGATTCAGGATTTTGCAGGGCCGCTTGGCCGCGCCACCCATACAGACGGCCTTAAGAAGGTGGCTGTTGTTGGCGGCGGCGTAGGATGCGCCATCGCCTATCCTGTTGCCAAAAAGCTGCATCATCTCGGCTGCGAGGTGCATGCCATTATCGGCTTTAGAAACAAGGATCTGGCCATTCTTGAAGAAGAATTTGCCGCTGCCAGCACAAAGCTTTTGAAAATGAGCGATGATGGCAGCTGGGGAGAAAAGGGCCTGGTAACGGATGCGCTTCGCAAACTGCTTGAAGGCGGCGAAAAATACGATGAAGTGATCACCATCGGCCCCTTGGTGATGATGAAATTTGTGTGCAGGCTTACCAAGGAATTTGGGATCAAAACCGTGGCCAGCATGAATCCCATCATGATCGATGGAACCGGAATGTGCGGCGGATGCCGGCTGACGGTTGGCGGAAAAACCCAGTTTGCCTGCGTGGATGGCCCCGAATTTGACGGACACGAAATTGATTTTGACGAGGCGATTGCCCGCAGTGCAATGTATCGGGATGCCGAACGACATGCTCATGAAGAAACCTGCAACCTATTTAAAGGGGTGAAATAAAGATGCCGAATATGGCGATGGAAAAGAATCCCATGCCTTCCCAGGCTCCGGAAATCCGCAATCAGAATTTTAAAGAAGTGGCGCTGGGATATACTCCTGAGCAGGCGATGGACGAAGCTAAGCGCTGCCTGCAGTGCAAAAATCATCCCTGTGTAGGCGGATGTCCTGTAAAGGTATATATCCCTGAATTTATCCGCGAGGTGGCTCAGGGGAATTTTGAAGAAGCCTATCAGATCATTGCCAAGTCCAGCGCGCTTCCTGCTGTGTGCGGCCGGGTATGCCCCCAGGAAAGCCAGTGCGAAAGCAAATGCGTGCGGGGGATTAAGGGCGAGCCGGTAGCCATTGGCCGTCTGGAGCGCTTTGCAGCCGATTATCACAATCAGAATCATCACGAGCTTCCCCCAAAGCCTGCTTCCAATGGCCACAAGGTGGCCATAATCGGTTCTGGCCCTTCCGGGCTTACCTGTGCAGGGGATTTGGCCAAGCTGGGCTATCAGGTAACGGTCTATGAAGCGCTGCATTTAGCCGGCGGCGTGCTGGTATACGGCATTCCCGAATTCCGCCTGCCCAAAGCTATCGTTCAAAAAGAAATCGATACACTGAAAGCCTTGGGCGTGGATATTCAAACCAACGTGATCATCGGCAAAACCATTACCATCGATGAATTGATGACGGAATACGGATACGAAGCGGTGTTTATCGGCTCCGGCGCCGGCCTGCCCAAGTTTATGAATATTCCCGGCGAAAATTTCAAGGGCGTATATTCCGCCAATGAGTTCTTGACCCGGATCAACCTGATGAAGGCCTATCAGCCTGGCAGCAGCACCCCCATTCAGCGCGGGAAAAAGGTGGCTGTGGTAGGCGGCGGAAACGTGGCCATGGATGCGGCTCGCTGCGCCAAGCGCTTAGGCGCCGATGTGAGCATTATTTACCGCCGAACGGAAGCCGAGCTCCCTGCCCGCCGTGAAGAAGTGGAGCATGCCATGGAGGAAGGAATTGAATTTAAATTTCTTACCAATCCTCTGGAAATCCGCGGCGATGAGCAGGGCTGGGTGACGGGGGCGCTGTGCCAGGAAATGGCCCTTGGGGAGCCTGATGCTTCTGGCCGGCGCCGTCCGGTAGCGGTAGAGGGCAGCGAATTTGAAATTCCTCTGGATTGCGTAATTATGGCCCTGGGCACCTCTCCCAATCCCTTGATCAAATCTACCACTCAAGGCCTGGAAACCCAGCGCTGGGGCGGCATCATTGTAGAAGAAGCCACCGGGCTCACTTCCCGGGAAGGGGTGTATGCCGGCGGCGATGCCGTAACCGGTGCTGCAACGGTCATTTTGGCTATGGGCGCCGGCAAAACTGCCGCTGCCGCCATTGACGAATATCTGCGCAGCAAATCATAATAAGAAAGCCTTTGCCATCAAAGGAATGATTGGCAAAGGCTCATTTTATTTGTTCATTAGATGTTCCAGCAATGCATCACATCCTTCCAGAATATCCTGGCAGGTAAGATCAAAATTTCCGGTATACCAGGGATCTGCGATATCGCGTGGCCGGCCGGAATAGTCCAGAAGACGAAGAATTTTTCCTTTGGGATCCCCACCGCAAATACGTTTCATGTTCTGAATATTTCTGGTTTCCATGCCGATCAGGAGATCGTATTCGGCATAGTCCTGCCTTGTCATGGTGCGTGCAGTTTTTCCTGAGCAGCTGATTCCCAGTTCCTGCAGCTTACGTCGAGTACCAGGATGAACGGGATTTCCGTATTCCTCGTTACTGGTGGCAGCAGAAGCGCAGATAATTTCATCTTCCAGGCCGCGTTCTTTCACCATATCCCGAAAGATAAATTCCGCCATAGGGCTGCGGCAGATGTTGCCAAGACATACAAACAGAATTTTTTTCACTTTATCCTTCTCCCCATATTTGCCGCGCAAAAGTATTTATTTATGCAGCAATCCATTTCCGCTTCTATCCACTGAAAGCACTTTATAATAGTTGCCTTCGACATTGAGAATTGCCGCATCATCTAAATAGCGTGCGGAAAAATCGATGCTTGTATCAACTGTGGAAGCTATCTGATTCTTGAAGCATGGCCTAAAATCAGGCGTCTTTCCGCGATAAACACGATAATAGCAATGTTCTGCATCTTCCACAGGCTGCCAGCTGAGCCAATTATCCTTTCGCGCCACCTTCTTTGCGAAAATCTCTTTTTCTTTTGATTTATAGTCCGTAGTAAACACAGTGAGAGATTCGGGCAAAAGAGTATACTCTATTTCATTTGCATTTTGAAATGTCAAAATTGCGGAAGGATCCTGCAGGTCGCCAAATTCATTCATGCATACATTGTGGCTATCATATTCGTATACGCGCATAGGCTGCTGCTTTTCCATGTGCTTCAATTCCAGCTTTAACTTAAGCGGAGTAGATTCCACGTGGCGATTGACCACCGCAACGCTGATGCTTCCATCGCGATTTAAAAGCGCGGCAATCCGCACCAGCGGATCATCATTTTCAATATCCAATACCTTTGCATTTCGCTTGCAGTATTTTGATATGAGGCCCAGTGCCCAATACATTTCGCGAACAGAATAATCTCCGTCATCTTCCCATTTCATCAATCCATACTTATTGTATTTCACATCTTGCGTTTCAGAAATATACGGCTCGCACATTCCCCATTTTTGGGCAAATGGATCTCGTTCAGCATAGTGGCAAGTATATGGATCGGGATAATCCACAAATGTCCAGATAACCATGGCGAATACACCGGCATTGATGGCAGCCAGCGCAGCTTCGGCGTATCGCAGGCCGATGTAAGCGCCGTCGCCTGTGTAATTGTAGGCGTTCACATCCTTGATAACACCATTCAGCCGACGGAATGAATCGGATCGCTTGATGCCAAATTCGCCAAGAATCAGCCGCTTGCCGTCGCATTCACAGCATTTTACGCAGGTTTCATAGCAAAGCTTATAGAACTTTTGATAGAAATCAAGATTATCTTCAAAGCCGGAGCAGTAGGTATGAAGGCAAAAATCTTCCGTGATCCGGCGCATATGATTGATGGCGTAGTCCAGCGTATCCCAGTTTCCAATATCACTGGCGTCCGTGGCAAGCAAGCCGATGCGAAGGCCACGATTTTGAAATGCACGGAAAAGCATTTCATGATATTTATGGAACAGGGGAAGGTCCTTCAGCAGTCCACCCCAATCATTCATTGACATTTCATTGGAAAAGCAATAATATCGAAGTTGCTTAACTCCCTTTTCATTGATCAGATAATCCAGGTTTTTCGCCACATCTTCTGCGTATTGCATCCGTTCTTCATCCGAAAAATGGTATTTCCCTTTAGCGCAGGCAAAGTAAATTGGCGTATCGGTCCACTTTTGCATTTTTTCATAATACTCCGCAAAAGCATCCATATGTTCCTTGCTCCAATCGGAAAAGCCGCCAAAGGTGCGCATAAATCCTGGGGAAATCTCACGATAGCATTTACAGATTTTCTGATTGAAATGCTCTCGCTCAATGATGGGATAAAACATGGCTTCGTTATTATGAAAGCCAAAGCCACCGAAATAAGTGGGGAATTCGCCCTTTTTTACTTTGATTTCTGTCATTTAATTCGCATCTCCTTTTGCAGCACATATGCATCACACAAGATTTTTTCGCAATTATGGAAATCAATTGGTGTCAAAACGTCCCTGTTTTCGAATTTTATTTCCTGGCATCAGGCAGATTCAGAAAACGAATAAATTCCTGAATGTGTGCATCCCAGAAATCCCAGGTGTGAGCGCCAGGGGCTTCGATATATTGATAATCAAAGGGATTGTCGGGAATAGAAGAGAAAAAATCACGGGTTTGTCTGGCGCTGTCAAGCAGAAAATCATCTTGGCCGCAAGCATGGAAAATGCGGGGGCGGGGGAGATTATCCTTTAGAATGCGCTTTGCATTTCCAAAGGGATCTTTATAAGTGCCTTCGATAGGCTCATCGCCAAAGGGAAGCGCGTGCAATGCGCTCCTTTCATGCACGGCACCTGCAGAAAGACAACCGATGGCAGCATATTGCTCCGGCTTATTCATGCCAATGATAAAGCTGCCCCTGCCACCCATGGAGAGACCCGCGATAAAGTTATCCTCCCGGCGATCAGAGAAGCGGAAATGGGTGCGCATGGCCTGGGGCAATTCTTCAGCAATATATGAATAATAATTCAGGCCGTGAGCCATGTTCACATAGCAGCTATTCTGCGCAGAGGGCATCACCACTGCCAGGTTATACGGAGCAACGTATCGTTCAATATTGGTTTTGCGGATCCAATCGTTATGGCAGCCATGGGCACCATGAAGCAGCCACAGAACAGGAAGGGGAGCCTGGGAGGCTTCCGGATCCCGCTGGGGGAGAATCACATCGCAAGTGACGCACATACCAAGAGCGGAAGAAAACAAGCGAATCGTTCCAACAGCCATCTTATTTTTCCTCCTTTCCGATGGGCAGCCAATTCAGCACGGTTTGGATTTTTTCATCCCAAAACTGCCAGGCATGGGTGCCGGGGGATTCCTCATATGTAAGATCAAGCCCCAGAGACAAAAGATGATCTCGAAACCGCACATTATCTTCATACAAAAAATCTTCCGTGCCGCACCACTGATAGAGGCGAAGGGGCGGCTGCTTGGAGGCAGAATAATCTTTGGCGGCGGCAAAAAGATCATTAAAGGAACCTTCGATTTGGTTCACATCCCCCAATACATCCTGCCAGTATGAATTCTGCCTTAAAGCGTTTTCCTTGGCAAGGCGCACCACATCGGTAGCAGAGGAGAGCCCGGCGGCGCAGGAGAAGGTCTCGCTGGCGCGCAGGCCGCATTTCAACGCCCCATAGCCGCCCATGGAAAGCCCAGCTACGAAGGTATCTTCCCGTCGGCAGCTCATTTGAGGAAAGAAGCTGCGGCACATGGCAGGCAGCTCTTTGGCAATAAACGTCCAATATTTCCCGCCGTAAGCCATATCTGTATAAAAGCCAAGATCGGTAGAGGGCATCACCACGGCAATGCCTTTTTCAGAAGCGTAGCGCTCAATGCTAGTGCGGCGTAGCCAGATGGAATGATCATCGCTCATGCCATGAAGAAGATAAAGGGTTGGGCAGGTGGCGGCCGCCTTGCCTTCCATGCCAATCAGGCCCTTTGACTTTTCTGGCAAAATAACAAACAAATCTATTTCCATTTCAAGGCATTTTGAATATGCCGTCAACTCAATGAAAGCCAAATGAAATCCCCCCTTGATAAAATTAAAATGATTATACCACTTGTTGCTTCATCCGGCAAGTAAGGAGATAGGCGCAGTTGATTTTGTCACTTTGGAGCAAAAAAGTGGCACGACAAAGAAGGAAAAAGGCGATATGATAGAGAAAGAAAATATGCGGATCAACGCAATATACGGATCGGAGGAAGAAAGAATGAAACAGGTGCCTGTTGCTTATCAGATTTATTCCGCTCGGGACGATGCCCAGAAGGATCTTGGTGCGGTTCTCAAGAGCCTTAAAGAAATGGGCTATGACGGCGTAGAATTTGCCGGCTTCTATGGCCACAGTGCTGAAGAAGTGAAGAAAATGCTGGATGAAAATGGCCTTGTGGCTATTTCCAGCCATGTGCCGGTTGCCAGCATCGAAGCGGATATGTTTGGCATCATCGCCTATCACCAGGCCATTGGCTGCAAGTATATCGCCATTCCTTATCTGGATGATGCGCACCGCCCTGGCGCCGCCGGCTTCCCTGAAATGATTAAGCTGATTTGGCAGTTTGGCCGGCTGTGCAAGGAAGCGGGCATTACGCTGCTCTATCATAATCATGATTTTGAATTTATTCAGCTCTCTGGCGTTTACGGCCTGGATTTTCTCTATTCTGCCGTGTGCGAATGCGTGCTCAAAACGGAAATCGATACTTGCTGGGTAAAGTATGCCGGAGAAGACCCCGCTGCTTATCTCCGCAAGTATACGGGCCGTGCCCCTGTTGTGCACCTCAAGGACTTTGTGGGCCGCAAAGGCGAAGGCACTCCTTATGGCCTGATCGGCCAGGCCAAGCAGGCTGACGCTGTGGCTTTTGAATTCCGCCCCTTTGGCCATGGCTGCCAGGATGCCAAGGCCGTGGTAGAAGCGGGTATTGATGCGGGGGCCGAATGGTTTGTGATCGAGCAGGATCAGTGGTATAGCCGCACTCCCATGGAGGCTGCCAAGATGAGCATTGATACACTCTATGAAATGGGCCTTAAGCAGCGCTGAGAATAGGCAACAAAAGGCATTCTTCCGCAACAGGGGAGAATGCCCTTTTTCTTATTCCTTATCATTTGGGGATTCGGTGCTGTAATCCAGCACATCAATCATATCGCGAAGATAGCGCTGAATCCTGATGGAATCGGTTCGGCTGATGGTTTGCTTCTTTGCCACATTCACGCTTTCGGCCAGAAGATAATCTGTACTCACGTTGAGCACATTGGCAAGGGCCACCAGCGTATCAATGCTTGGCACGCGATTGCCTCGCTCAATATTGCCATAGAAGGACATGGAAATCTGAACCGCCTTTGCTAACTGCGCCTGAGAAAGCTTCATGGAGCGGCGTTTGGCTTTCAGCCTTCGTCCCAGTGCTTGATAATCAACCATGTTGAAATATTCCCTCCTTTCATCAAAAGGATTTTATACAATGTATTATAACGCATATGTAAAAAGATGTAAAGATTTGTCGAAATTTAGCCGGGAATCCGGCAGTGAGAAAAATAGATATGGGCATTGTGCGTGAATTATACCTGAAAATTCGGCTAAAAAATTTCCTGGAAAGCACTATACAAGCAGACAAACCTGTGTTATAATTGAACCCGCAGACCAAGCCAAAGGATTTCAAGGTGTTCCTCCCGGTTTTGTTCATCGTCAGTCGACGGATGCGTAGAGCCCATGGAAACTACCTAAGCGTATCACTCGGTTTGGCGATAATAATCAGGAGGTTTTGATCAATGTATCAGGACAAGACGCTCACTTGCCGTGAATGCGGCCAGGAATTCACCTTCACTGCTTCCGAACAGGCTTTCTATGCTGAAAAGGGCTTCCAGAATGAGCCCGGCCGTTGCCCCGCTTGCCGCGCCGCTCGCCGTCAGAACGGTGGCAACCGTGGCGAACGCCAGATGTATGAAGTGATCTGCGATGGTTGCGGCTGCACCACCCAGGTTCCCTTCCAGCCCCGTGGCGATCGTCCCGTGTACTGCCGCGATTGCTTTGCCAAGAATCGTCCCCAGTACTAATTTGTTTTTTCAGCAGTCAGGCTGATGCCTGGCTGTTTTTTATTTTAACAAAAATAGGAAATGAGTAGATTTTTATAACAAACTCTGATATAATATTTTTATGCATAGATGGAATTTTTTTGTATATGCATATATAAAATGGTTATCTGGCCTAAATTGCCTTTTACCATCCCATCAAGGAGGATACAATGAACATTCATAAGTCTGCCGAAGATTATTTGGAAATGATTCTGATGCTTCGGGAGAATAAGGGCTACGCCCGTTCGATTGATATTGCCAATGGCCTTGCAGTGAGCAAGCCTTCCGTCAGCTTTGCTATGAAAAAGCTGCGTGAAAACGGATATATTCTGATGGATGAGGAAAACCATATTACCCTCACCGAAAAGGGCCAGGAAATTGCTCAGCGGATGTATGAACGGCACCGTGCGCTTACGGTGTTTTTGGTTCAATTGGGCGTGGATGAAGCGATTGCAAGGGAAGATGCCTGCAAAATCGAGCATGATATTTCTCCTGAAACATTCGAAGCCATTCGGCGCAGTATCCAGCATATGATGTAAAAAGATTGAGAAAAGCAACCCGGCTGCAGTCCAAATAAAATGCAGCCGGGTTTTTGCGATTTATTTCAGAATGATAGGAGAAGAAAGAACGCCCATACGCTTTAGGCGGTATTCATTGGTCCACTGGTGCCCTTCCAATCGCCACACGATGGGCGCCAGATAAATAGGTGATTCATCTGCCAAATGCACAACGCCAAATGCATTATGGCGGTGACCATAAGCGGTGATATCGATGCTGTGCTTGCCAGGCTCACAAGATACAGGCACTATATAGGGGGAATAGGCAATTTCACCCTGGCGCTTGCCATCCACCTCGACCGTCAGCAGCGGATTGCGGAAATGAGTGCATTGAATGGCAAAATCGCCCTCTGTATCTACCGCAAGATGATAGGTGACATTGCCGGTGTAGAAAGGCAATCCCTGATCTACATAATTACCGAATGCCAATTCACGAACCGGCGCAGTAATTCTGGCTTCATCGCCCAGGATCTTCACGCCGAAATCGCCCAGCAGATAGCACCATTCAGCGCCGCAGCGATTGCCAAGCGGCAAGCGAAGAATCAATTCGTTTTCTCCTCGATGCAGCATTGGCAGCGGGATCGTGCAAATGCTCTTATCGGTAAAATATCCATTGGGAGCAGCTGTGATTTTTTCGCCATTCCAGGTTACTTCCGTTGTAGCAGGGCGTTCAATGGCCAGCTTCAAATCATTGCATTCAATTTCGCTGTTGATTTTGAAGCGCAGGGAGAGGAAATGCTCAAATTCCGTATCAGCAGGAACCACCCAGGGCTGGGTTTCCAGCTTGGCGCCGTTTCGAGGAATCAAATGATGCTCGGCACGCACGCGGCGCTCAATGCGCAGAATTTCTTCCTTGGGCTTCCAAGGGCCTCCGTCATAAGCATATTCCGCCTGATCCAGCAAAAGCGCGTTGGGTTCGCTTAAAGTGACGGGGAAAGTGCCCCGGAAGCGAGCGGCCTCCTTCCAGGCCTTCTGAGGTGCCGGAAGCAGCTGGGCAACGCCCGGCTCCAGCCAAAGAAGCAGGCTGTCATGGCCGTGCCAGCGAGTAGGGATGACGGTATTCCCGCGATCATAGCGGCAAGGGCAGGGGCGGATATCACCCGTTGCAGTATCATATATAGTGGGCTTCCACTGGCCTTTTACAGTGATGATATATTGCCATTCATCGGGAAGATCTGGGCGCTTGGGATTTTCGCCATTGCACAGGAACAGCCAACGGCCATTTTTCTCTTCTCGCATCTGATAGAGCAGCGCATTGGCGCGGGCGCCGGACACATCGTGCACATCAATCTCGCGTTCATCCTCCAGCGCACGAAGCAAAGAAAATGACGTGAAAGGAATCAACTGCGCTTTTTCTGCCAGCTTTTTTCCACGCTCAGAAGGCATGGCATCCTCATATACCGGTGCATTGCCCATGAAAATCAGCTTGCCGCCCGCCTGAACAAATTCTTCCAGTCGGGATAAGGTGGTAGAACGCAAGGTTTCGCAATCGGGAACAACAATCGCATCATAGGACATCTTACCAACCGGTAGAGGAGCGTTGCCTTTTGGACACAGTTCTGGCAGAAGCGATTCGCTGATATAATCAAAGTCAATGAGGCCAAAGAGCATCCATTTGATCATTTGTTGGAATCGATCATCCATTTCCTCCCGCCGGCCCTGGGTTTGAGAGGCAGGGCCCCAGCGCAGCCAATAGCTTTCAATCGGATGAATCACGCCGACCTTCACACAGGGCTTGCCCCGGGTAAGCGCAGTATTTAAACGGGCAAAATGATTTTCTACCGAGCTGAATTCTTTATACCAGGGGGATTGATAGAAGATGGAAGCAGGGTAATCCCGCTTGGCTTCTCCTTCCATGGATACCCAAGCAAGATGGGGGACGCGTACTGTTACGCCAAGGGCAGCCTGCCAATCGCCTTGGTTTTTATAGATCCTGAAGTCACAATCCCAGCCGGTCACGCCGTAAAGCTCGCTGAGCATGCCGACGCGGCCATACTGGTGCACGGCGGACTGAGTCTGCTTGGCGGTGGTATATTCCCGCCTGTCACAAAGCATATCGATGCCGGGAAGCTGAAAATTGCGGTAGTTTCGCATAGCTTCGCCCAGATAGCGAGTTTGGCTATACAAAGAAGGCTCGGCATTCATGTGCCCAGTGAGCATAATTTGATGAGCTTCGCACCATTTTCCGATCTGATCAGAAAAAGCATTGGTAAAGCGCTCCGCCACATGATCGTGAAAGCGATAGCGGATCACAGAGGGACGGTCACCGGGAAGCTCCCAGAAAACTTCAGGCAAGGTAGCGAGAAGGGATGTGCCGTAGGCGGCGCGGAAGGTATCCTCCAGATCATCTGTCCAGGGAATCCGCACATCCGCATTATCATTCGGGAACGGCAGGGTATCCTTTATACGGAATTGCGGCTCATCCGTAAAGATGGCAGGAATCAGCCCACCAAAATCCTTTTGAAAGCATTCCGCATATCGATCGTGGGTCACTTCCAGAAAGCGTTTTACGCTGGCAGGGTCCAGGGTATTGAGATAGGCCTGGTTATTATACCAAGGATCATCTTCATTCACCTGTAAATAGGCGTATCGGAGCATTTCATCAGGCGATACCTCTTCGTTTTCGCCCAACATCCGATATTCTTTCAGGCACAGATTTTCATCAAGGGAAATGGCATAACGAGCAAGTAGCTTTCCTTTTTCCTGAGGATTGGGGGTAAAAAGCATAGAGCGTGCGCGATATGTATGATCTTTGGTTACCAAGCCGCCTGCGGCACCGGAGGGCCAGCGATCTTCATCATAGAGCCAGGCAAGCATTTTCTCTTCCCTGGCCTTTTCCACACAGGCTCCTACCAGCTTCATGAAATCATCGGAAAGATACTCGGTAGACATGCCGGAACGGCAATGCATATGAAATCCGCCCATGCCCATCTCTTTGAGCACTTCGATTTGCCATAGCAATTCTTTCTCGTCCAGTGCACAGTTCCACGCCCAAAATGGGGTGCCGCGATATTCGCTGGTAGGCTGTTGGAACAATTCCTGTTTCAATGCATCGCTTTTGTTTTGGGGGTAGAGCATATTTTTTCTCCTTTTTATTCCTTGGCGCGCTTGGCAAACATTCGTCCGGCCTTGGCAATGAAGCGCAGCATATCCGGACAGAGTTCCTTATCTACTTTGTTAAAAATATTAAAGGTTTCAAAGCTCAGTGTCTTATCATATTTGATGGCTTTGAGGCCTTCTACAAAAAGATCCCAATCCTGAACCCCCATATAGGGAGCAAGATGCTGGTCGTTCATGCCGTTGTTGTCATGCACGTGGAAGGCCTTAATTCTCTCACCCAATTCCACCATAGCGTTTTTGACATTCAAGCCAAGGAGCAGAAGATGGCCGGTATCCACACAGAAGCCAAAGCATTCCTGGCCGGCAATTTCATTGAGGGTATCAATATATCGGCAAGCAGTGGTGATATTCGAGCAGCAGGCCGCCATAATTTTTCCATTGCAAGAGGAGAACATATTTTCCAGGCAGATGGTCACGCCATATTTTTTTGCTTCAGGAATCAAGGCGGAATAGCGTTCAATATTGGTGTTCCACTCCGTTTCGGGGTCCACATGTTCTTCATAACGAAGGAAGAAGGGATGGATGATCAGGTTGCGGCAATTCATATAATCGCAGCCCATGATGGTCTTTTTCAGCATGTTCAAAAGATAATCATTATGTTCGGCAGAATCGCCCGGAACCAAAGAGGGGAAAGGAGCATGGGCCTGATAGTTGTCCAGGCCGTATTTTTCAGCGGCATCCTTCCAGGGCTTGAAATATTCCAGGCATTCTTTATCAGAAGTGCAGGAAAAAGCAGGCGCGGGGCACTTGCCAACAATATCTTTATACGCATACAGATGATCCACATTAGCGTCTACAGCATCAAAGCCCGCTTCTTTAATCATTTTATAGCAAGCGTCCACGCTTTTTCCGCAATATTGTTCCACACCGCCGGTCTGAACAGCAATTTTCATATGATATCCTCCTGTAAATATGCAGATAAACTGCTTTTTTTATATTATACAACCGATCAATTTTGCGTGCAAGTTATTCACAAAAAAATTTGATTCACAGAATCGAAATATGTAAAAAATTGATATTGACAAATTGCTTCTTATGCGATATAATAATCGCTGTCGCCTGGGTGTAGCGCAGCTTGGTAGCGTGCTTGAATGGGGTTCAAGAGGCCGGAGGTTCGAATCCTCTCACCCAGACCATCAAGAAGACCTTGAAAACATTGAGTTTTCAGGGTCTTTTTCTATTTCTCGCTAAATGGAAAGTTTACCCATACTGAATTTTACGGGACACTCTTTAAGATTTCGCGGGGCATGCGCACCTTTAAGCGTGATGGAAATTATGTTTACTGTTGCTATTTTTTTCTTTTGTGATAAAATAAATATGATCATATCTATACATAACGAGAAAAACGGGAGGATGACCAATGAAAAGGCTAATTTCCATGTTGCTGGTGCTTTTGTTGTCTTGCGGCACGGCTTTTGCCGAAACGACAGAATCCAGGGAAATGACATCCGAAGAACAGGCCTATAATATCTATCTGGATATTGCACATGTCTATGAATATAGCGTGCGTTATCTGGAAGAAATGGGCCGAGTATGGGAAATTGTGCTTTCTGCAAAAGATATTGAAGAAATCAACGATCTGAGTTATTTGGATTGTTTCCCGCAGGAGCCCATGAGCAGTTTGTATTCGATGTATCTTAGCAAGTACGGGTATTCGGTTGATGAATTGAGACAACTATCTTTTTCCAGCGACGTATTTTCCGTATCAGAGAAAACGGATCTCATCTGGGTTGTTCTTGCGCTTGAGGAGGAGTCCGGATACATTGATAGCCCGCACGCACTGAAAGCTTCTCTGGATCGTGCGTTTGATAATATCCGTACATTGATGGCAGCTGATAAGGAATATGCGTTTCTTTCTGAACTGAAGGATTATTATAAAGACGCAGTGTTGTTATACGAGTATATTGCTGATTTTAAAGATAATTATACTGGATTTTCTGCAAAACTTGATACGTTCAAAACAAATAAAAGTTCTTGGGAAGTAGATTTTGAATTTATCTTTGATCCTGCTGGTTATCGTTATGTAAGCGAAATTCGAGCGGCACAGCAGAAGGAAGAAAATAAGAAAAACTATGATCGGGCACTTGCTTATGAAAAAGAGGGCGATTATACAAACGCAAGAGAGTATTATTGGCTATGCAATGGGTACGAGGATGCCTATGATCGCATGAGTGCTTGCACCGAAAAAATCAGCGCTGAAACTGCAAAAGCGGAACAGGCTGCGGCAGAACAGGCAGCAGCTGAAAAAGCAGCAGCAGAAGCAGAAGCGGCTCGCGTGGCACAAGAATATGAAGAAGCTATAGAGTTTGAAAAAGCAGGAAAATATGAAGAAGCCTTAGCTATTTATCAATCCCTTGGAGATTATGAAGATTCCAAAGAAAGATGTAATCTGTGTACTATATATGTGAAAGCCATTGCTGCATATGGGGCTGATGGCTTGAAAGAAAATGCGAAGATTATAAACACATACAGCGTAACATATACAAATCACAATGGACAACGAGGTGTTCACAGTGAATATGAAATGATATATAGTTACGATGAGCAGGGAAACCTTATCTCAAAAGAAAAAATAGGCAGCCTCCCTCAAAAAGAAACTTATGTTGTTGATGCGCATGGGAACGTTGTCAAAGGGAATGCTTCTGGCAATTGGGCCAGCGAAAGCAAATACACATTTGTATCTACTACTGAATATGATGAAATAGGTAATTTGATTAAAGAAACAACAACGTACACATCGCCCGATAATTGGATTTATAAGAATGGATCTCGTTATGTAACTGAGTACCAGTATACCTATGGTGCAAACGGCGAAATTTTATCAAAAAAGGTGTATAGCGATGGAAGCCTAACCAGGACATATTATTACGAATATGAATACGACAAAGATGGGCGCGTTGCTTCCAGCATTGAAAAAACCGACTCTGGTAAGCTGAAATATATAACACACTTTTATTATGATGGTGTTGGGCTTCTGATTCATCAAACCAGGGCACCTTTGAATCCAGAGGATGATTCAATGTACCAAATAACAGGAATATATCAGGAAACTGAAATAACGTATAAGTACGATTTCATGTTGGAATAAGTAATTTTTATGTGTTTGCCCCTCTTGCCATTGCGGAAAGAGGGGCAGTTTTTTTCCAAATTTATGGTGCCTATACTCAAACGAATATGCAGGACAGCGATTATAGAAAATTAACAAACACTTTCTGTAATTATTTTACAGGAGTGAATTGATAGGTGACCGTCCATAAAGCGGTGTTGCCGGAATATCTTCCCGAATTCTCCGTCACTTTTATCTTTTGCACGATGGAAAAGCTATTATAGTATATATCATATTCAAGAAATAAATACAAACTTGACAGGAAAAACGAATAATGATATATTCATCAACACATATAAAATACAAAGCGAATGGAGGGGAGCAACGTGCGCTTATTTCACGTGAGCGAGGAATCAGATATCTGTGTATTTGAGCCGAGAATACCAACGCGCCAGGACCTGGACCCAAATACTGGATTGGTATGGGCCATTGACGAAAAGCGGCTGCCCAATTTTTTAACGCCAAGAGATTGCCCTCGGGTGGCCTATTATGCCACGAATGAAACAACGCTGGAGGATAAAAAACGCTTTTTTTCATCCTTTAGTATTTCCCACTGTATTGTAATTGAAAATCGCTGGCTTGATCGGCTTAGAAATACCACGCTGTATTTATACGAATTTGATCCGCAGGCATTCGTACTGCAGGATGAAATTGCAGGG
Organism: Clostridiales bacterium; assembly: GCA_015056125.1. GTDB lineage: Bacteria > Bacillota > Clostridia > Christensenellales > Aristaeellaceae > RUG563. The sequence continues at coordinate 21,305 of SVGW01000024.1, forward strand.
TATTATGTGGCCACTATTACACAGCGCCCCATAGCCCGCTATCAGTTGAATGATGTATTGGGCGAATTGGTCAAAAGAAATATTGAAATCAGAATTACAGATTATTTATGGGATATAGCGGATGATGTGAAAAAATCCACACTGAATTGGTCCCTTTGCCGCATGGCGTTTGCCTCGCCGCGTCCTTGATCTAAGGAGGAAATGATGAAAAGAGAAATTCGCAATTCTGCCAAGGCATTAATCATTCGGGAAGGCAAAATGGCAGCCATTAAAATTCGGGATGCCGGAGAAGAATGGTATATTATGCCGGGCGGAGGGCAAGATGCGGAAGAAACCCTTGATGAAGCGGTGGCTCGCGAGGTGATGGAGGAGCTTGGAATCAAAGTGGCATGCAAGGAGCTGCTCTTTGTGGTGGAGGGCGTTCATGGGGAACGCTTCCATCGGGTGGATCTGGTGTTTTTATGTGATTATATAGGGGCCGTTCCTGATGCCAGGCTCCACAGCGATACCCATCAGGTAGGCGTGGATTGGCTGGATATCGATACCCTTCTTCACCAGCCGCTCTATCCATCGCGCTTGAGACGGCAAATCATGAATTACTATCAGGGGAAGCCCTGCAAAACGTATCTGGGCAATGAAGAAGCGGGCGACCCAGAATGCCTTGACTAATTTTGAAGCGCAGGGTTTGACGTATCAGGAAATATATGCTATAATGAATCGTTAAATCACATGATGAAATCACCTGGGAGGGAATCAATTATGTCCGGACACTCCAAATGGCACAATATTCAGGCGAAAAAGGGCAAGACTGACGCGGCCCGCGGCAAGATTTTCACTAAAATTGGCCGTGAAATCGCCATCGCCGTGCGTGAAGGCGGCGCCAACCCTGATTCCAATAGCAAGCTGAAGGATATTATTGCCAAGGCCAAGGCCAATAATATGCCCAATGATAATATTCAGCGCAGCATCCGCAAGGCCGCTGGCGAAGGCTCCGGTGCTACCTACGAAGAAATGAATTATGAAGGCTATGCTCCCGGCGGCGTGGCCATCATTTGCCAGATTGTTACCGATAACCGCAACCGCACCTCCAGCGATGTGCGCCACATCTTTGATAAGAATGGCGGTTCCCTGGGCACTCCCGGTTCTGTAAGCTATATGTTTGACCATAAGGGTGTGATCGTGATCGAGCGCGAGCCCGGTATGGATGAAGATGAAATGATGATGACCGTGCTGGACGCCGGTGCGGAAGATATGAAGGCGGAAGAAGACGTATTCGAAATCTACACCGCCCCCAATGATTTCTCTGCCGTGCGCGAAAGCCTGGAAAAGGCTGGCTACGCCTTCCTTTCTGCCGATAAGCAGATGATTCCTCAGAACACTGTGGCCATTGATGATCCTGACACCCTGCTCAAGATTCAGAAGCTGCTGGATATGCTGGATGATAATGATGACGTAACCGAAGTATATCACAATGCCGAGCTTCCCGAGGAAGAGGAAGAAGAATAATTTGCAATCGCCCTTTGGCGGGAACAGGAATGAACATGCGCGATTTTCTCAAAAAAATGACGCTGCTCCTTTGCACGTGCGTTTTTCTGATGAAAAGCGCGCATGTTTGCTTTGCGGACAGCCTCGCCCTGGTGGAAGCGTTTTTTTCTAATCCGGAAGAATATTCCGGCATGATTTTCGTGCCGGGAAAAGGGGAAATGCGCTACTATGCCCAAAATGATCCTCTTTGGGGGGCGCTGTGCTATGAACGGGAAAATTCTCAGCAGCGCCGTCCATTCCGTGATTCCGGATGCAGCCCTTCCTCTGCGGCAATGGCGATTGCCTATTTGGTGCCGGAGGAAGAAATTCCTTCTATTGCAGCATATGCAAAAAAGGATTATTCGCTTTGTCCCTGCTCCCTAAACCAAGTTCGATGCAATAAAGCCCACCGCCGCTATTATCTTACCTCGCAGCGGGATTATCATCGCTTTTTACCGCTTATTCTTGGCGATTTTGCTACCGGGAATAATACCTTTGGCGTATACAGCCGGGCGGAAAGCGCCGGAACAGCCACCAATTATATTCGCTATGTGGCCCAGGTATATGGGCTGCAATTGACTGTCACGGCTGATTTTCAGGAGGCTTGCCAGGCAATTCAAAGTGGAAGCGCCGTCATGAGCCTGGCTGGCATGGGCGGAGCTTTTACAAATGCCGGTCATTATGTATTTCTGGCTCATGTGGATGAAGAAAAGCTGTATGTGCTGGATCCTCTTCGCAGGGAGGAATATAACACCAATTATGCCAGCAGGCTGGAAATTATCGAGCCTGGGTTGGTAGCCCTTGAATTGGATGAAATTTGGGCTGCCCAGTTTGGCAACTTCTTTATTCTGAGCAAGTAGACCTGGCAGATTATTTCCGCCTGGTTTTGAGCACGTCCTCAAGGGTTGCATCCTGGCGCTGCATCAGCGTTTCAAAAAAATCTTTTTCCAGAACGATCCCTTTTTCATCCATTCCATCATCGGATAAAACATATATTCTATGCAACTTTCCTGTGTGCATAGCCGGAAGCAATTGCAAAAGGGGCATATGGCTCCCTGCTGCAATTTCTTTTATTTCGATATATTCATGATCCTCCAGCCGCTTTCGTCTGGCAATCAAGGAGGTAATGTATCGTCCAATGCCTTGGCGTCCTTCCAATGCCGCTGCATACATGAGATAAATCCCCGCAAATGCCGGCGATAAAATCAGCTTTCCCTGAATGCCATAATAGAGAGACAGTATCATCAGCCATGCGCTGAATAAATAACCAATTCGAATCAGCCAGCGCGTTGCCGTGGTATAGGGGAGAAAAACGGATAAAACAGCCCGCAGCATTCGTCCGCCATCCATGGGCAGGGCGGGAAAAAGATTGAGAAGAAGCAAAAGAAGATTATGCTTTGCGAAAAGCCTCGCAAAAGAAAAGGAGAATATGCCGCATTGCTCCAAGGCTGCTGCCAGAAAGCAGCCGATCAGGCTGAATACGGGGCCAGCAAGGGCTGTGAGAAGAGCAGATAGGGGAGATGCCTCCTCCAAGTTAGCAAGGGTTATAACTGCCCCGTAGGGAGCAATTTCAATCTCTTCAATCGTTTGCCCCTGCCTTTTTGCAGCCAGCAAATGCCCTGTTTCGTGAAGGAGAAGGGCCAATAAGGATGAGGCCAGGCTTTCCGCAGCGCCGGTAATCAAAAAAACCATCCAGAAAAATAATAATGCGCTGTGAATCCGAAGCGCTGTTTTCCCAATACGAAATTTCAAAGCGCACGATCCCCTCTGTATTCCATCATGCCCGTTGGATCAATTGCCAGCCCGTCCTTCCTCACTTCGATCACCGCCTGCGCAGCAGGCAGAACCTGGCCAAGAAAAGTAGAAGACGTAACATAATCGCCCTCTTGGACGGATATACTTGCAAGATTGTAATACAGAGTTTCCAGCCCATCCGCCTGGCGAATGCGAAGAATTTTTTCCTCATTATTTCCATGGGCAATGCTCATTACCTGCCCAGCGGCAACGGCATATACTTTGCTGTCGGCGGATTCATAGCCAAGATAGGGTTCATTCTGATCCCATGGATGGATTAGCTCCCCAAAGCAAGGCTGGGTAAGCAGCGCATCTGGCGAAGAATCAAAAAACACCGACACCGTTTCCGGAAACAGATTACTTACAAAGCTGATTTTTCCAATGTCGCTGTCCCAATCGGTTTCAATGATATCCTGCACAGATGCAAGGATCGTTTTCCCAGATGGCAATGCGGCATTGCGAACGGAAGTGATTGCCAGCAGCAGCATACCGGCAAGGGCAAGATTCCTGGTTAAATGAACGCCAAAGGATGGCTTTGACGCCATGTATTCGATTCTGCTTTTCCTGCTTTCCTGCATTTTTTCTTCAATTTTCTTAATCATTTTCTCCCTCCTTGCCATTTATCCTATGAATCGCTTGGAAGGACTATGACAAAAACATGGGTGGCCCAATTGCATTTCCATACAAGATATGGTAGAATAGGCAGCGGTTCATCCAGCATTATACCCGAACGGAGGCTCCCGGTAATGATGAGCGAAAACCTCAAAGCAGTAGATATCTTTACGGATGGCGCCTGCTCTGGCAATCCTGGCCCCGGCGGCTGGGCAGCCATCCTTCGATATGGGCAGCACGAAATGGAAATCAGCGGCAGCATGCCCCAGACCACCAATAACCGCATGGAAGTATTTGCAGTAATCAGCGCCCTGGGGAAATTGAAAACCCGATGCCATGTGACCGTGCATTCTGATTCCGCGTACCTGATCAATGCTTTTAATCAGCACTGGATTGAAAACTGGCAAAAGCGCGGCTGGAAAAACAGCGAAGGCAAGCCAGTGGAAAACCAGGATCTGTGGCGCCTTCTTTTGCTTACCATCAATAAAAAAGGCCATGTGATGGTATTTAATAAAGTGAAGGGCCATGCCGATCACCCGGAAAATATTCGCTGCGATGCCCTTGCACGGGAGGCAATTAAACAGTATCTTGCCCGAAATCCTGATTTAGGAGATCCGGAAAACATAAATATCCTTCATTCTCAGGAATAAAAAATGAGGCGGCAAGGCCGCAAAAAAGGGAGTTTACATGGACGTAAGTGACTGCATTTTGCAGCCGAAGCCAACACAGAAAGCAAAAATGGCCGCATTCTTGCAGCCATTTTTGCGTTTGCAGGGTTTGTCAGCGGTCTGAGGCGGCAATTCTGCCGCATTTTGCATTAACCCTTTGGATATATTATTTCACCTGGGGTTTCAATAAAGCTGGGACGCACGTTTTTGATCCATTCATCGAAAGCCGCTTGCGTTTCCTGATCGCACAGGGGAATTTCATCGCCTTTATGAAAAAGCGCTATTACGCCATCGCTGCATTTGATTTGGATTTTCTCCAGTTGCTCCCAATCCCAGGATTCAGCTTTTTCATAGCGGCTCAGTTGCAGATCCCCTGATATAGTTACCCCTGATTCCATAAGGGTAATGAGCTCATCTTGAGTAGCTGGGCCGAAAGCAACTGTGTAAATCTCCCCATCGATCCAGTAGTAATTGCAGCGGAAGCCGCTCATGGGCCAGGCGAACAGCCAATCGCCGTTGGGAAGATGAATCACGTTGCGCTCGTTGTGTTCATAACTGTTCACATAGACAGGATGATCAAAATCCCGGCCTAAGAGCATTCCCAGTGCGGCATAGCAGTATTCCACCTCCATCAACCCGCCGCTACTCCAGTCCGCGCTCCTTTTATCGATTGGGCCGTAAGAATACCTGCTATAGCCAAAGAAATGACGGTATTCTTCGCTGGGCGTCATTTGAATCATCAGGCACCCTTGCTCCGTGCGCACGAGTTTTGCATTTTCAATATAACGCATAGGGATATTGGCGTAAAGCCCATAGATCACATGGGGATGGGTTGCTACAAAGATTCCGCCAAATGCGATTATGATGGTGCAAAGAACGGCCAGAATCTTCCACTTTTTCATTTTCCATGCCTGTTTTTTCACAAATTTTTTAAAATTTTTGGCGTCATCCGGCAGGGGAAGAGTAGAAAAACTTCCCGATCTCATGACGGTAATCACTTGATTGCACTCCGGGCATTCCTTTACATGGTTTTCTACGCTTTCCTTGCTTTCTGTGCTGCACGCATGATCGATTACCAGGGGCATCAAATCTCTGGCTACCTGGCAGGAAATCTTATCAGCCATGCTTATTCCTCCTTCAGCGCTTCCTGTAATTGTTGCTTTGCGCGGTAGAAAATGACTCTTGCCCATCCATCGCCCTTTTCAAAAAGCGCGCCAATTTCCGAAAAAGGCAATTCTCCAAATACCCGCAACGTAAATACCTCTTTATAGGGCTCTTCCAAGCGATGCAGCATATAATGAATCTGGCGTGCTGTATCCCGATCCAGAAAGATGCTTTCAAAATGTTTCTGATCTGGAAGGAATTCCAAATCAACATCAAACGCCTGTTTTTTCTGCTTTCTGATAGAAGAAATATAAAGATTATGAGCAATGCTGCACAGATACGTATCCACTGAAGATTGGCCCTTGAAGGCATCGGGGTTTTTGAGCATTCGAAAAAATGTTTCCTGAGTGATTTCTTCTGCCGTGTGGGCATTGCGGGTGAGGGAGAGGACAAAGGAATAGACCTTGCGGAAATAGCGCGCATAAACCGCTTCAAAATCCATTCTCATCACCCCTTCATCTCTTAGACGCTGAAGTTTAAAATCCGTTACAAAAATTTTCTGCAATATTTTTGTATATATTCTTCCAGGCACCAATTTTCTTCTTTCATCATTTTTGCCGCTTCGATGCCCACATAGCGAATATGCCAGGGTTCATCAGAAATGCCTGTAATATATTCCTTTTCGGCTGCATAGCGAATGACAAAGCCATATTCATGGCAGTGCTCCTGGAGCCATTTATGCTGCTCCGTATCGTGAAAGGATTTACCTGGCACCGTTATATCAAGAGCGAGGCCCGTATGATGCTCGCTGCTGCCAGGGGTGGCCACCCGACGCTTCACAGCTTCCAATGCTTTTTCATCCGATAGCCCATTGACCGTTAAATACTTTTGATATTTATCATCCCAAATCTTCTGTTGATCTGCCACAGAGCGATAAGCCTCACTGATCTGCCAAACCGTAATGCCATCCGCATGTGCATCTTTCAGCATTTCCATCAAGGCCACAATAGTTTCGGCATCCGCCATCATATTTTGTTCCTTCGGAGTAAACAAACCGGTTTCTATATCGTTGATTGACACAAGATTATTGGGTACATAGCCTGCAGGTAACGGATTTTTTTCGTTTACCAGCAATGGAATCTGAAATGGAATATCCGTAGGTGCCGGCGTAATTGCTGTTACGATTGACTCTGGATTCAAGGATTGCATATTCTCAGAATATGCGGTTATAATGGGATCAGGATTGCCATAGTACGGCTGTAAAAAGAAAACGCAAAGACCTATTAAAAGAAGAAGACCAATAGCAGATACCAGGGGAGAGGAAATTGCTTTTTTCCACTTGGGCGTAATGACAGAGCCAGGATAGCTGATTGCTTTTTGCTTTTTCATTCGTTTCTTCACATCCTTGTCAAAGTGATTTTCTATCAATAAAGACGGTATATGGATGCGAAATGATTCGATACAATGGAAGAATTTACAATTCCGTGTGGTCATATCCAAGCTGCGCAATGCAAAAACAGGGGAGCGGAGGCTATATTAAAGTACGCCTATTCATTTATAAAACTCTTCGCAAAAGAAAACTTTTGCGAAGAATATAGACAAAAAGGGGAGGATATGGTATACTTTTTTCGAAAATGATCTTTTGCACAGCGTCAGCTGTTCCTTTTTCACTTCATCATCTGCACTTGCTTCAATTGCCACCATTCTATCTAATGGAGTTGATTTCATGAATGAATCCCTGGATTATCGTGCGCAAGTCGATGCGAAACGCATGGATCGCCTGCGTATTTTAGAAAAAGAATTGCCTGTAGTTTGTACGGATTATTTTCGTTCCATTGCCCAAACCACCAGCACTCTCACCCGTCTGGCCTATGCCTATGATTTCAGGCTCTTTTTTCAATACCTGACCAGTGAAAATCCGCTCTTTGCAGACGTGGGCGTTCGGCTGATAGATGATGACGATTTAAAGAAAATCAAGAAGCGGGATATCGATGGCTATCAGGATTATCTAAGTCAATACTATGTAACCGATGAAGAAAGCGGCGAATCCCATGTAGTGCAGAATCACGAGCTGGGTATTATGCGAAAGTTGAGTTCTCTGCGCTCCTTATTTGAATATTTGTTTCAAAATGGCCATGTAGATGCCAACATTACCACTTTAATCTCTTTGCCCAAGCTGCATGATAAGCCGATTTTACGGCTTGAAGCCGATGAAATGCAAAAATTATTGGATACGGTATCCACCGGCGATGGATTAAGTGAGCGTCAGCAAAAGCTGCTCAAATTCACCCGAATTCGGGATACGGCTATGCTGTTGCTGTTTCTGGGCACCGGCATCCGTGTCAGCGAGTGCGTTGGCCTCAATATTGAGGATATCGATTTTTCTTTGAATGCTTTCCTGGTAACCCGCAAGGGCGGCGATCAGACGATTCTGTATTTTCCCGAGCAAGTAGCCGCTGCTTTGCAGGATTATCTTGCCCAGCGGGAGGAAATTATTCCCTTGGAAGGCCATGAGGATGCGCTTTTTCTTTCTATGCAAAAACGCAGGATCACCCAGCGCGCCGTGCAAAACCTGGTCAAAAAATATGCTCAAGTGGCAGCGCCGTTAAAGCGCAAAATCAGCCCCCATAAGCTTCGAAGTACCTTTGGCACCAATCTGTATCAGGAAACCGGCGATATTTATCTGGTGGCCGATGTGCTGGGGCATTCGGATGTAAATACCACCAGGCGGCATTATGCGGCCATGTCCGATGCGCATAAGCGGGAAGCCGCCAAGAGAATTGCATTGCCTAAGAGGGATAAAGACGAATAATATGGAAATAATGAAAAAGCAGCGTTTCAGGCGCTGCTTTTGATTTTATATTAGTTTCTCGTAATTGCCATATAGTTTATCGCCAATGGCTTGAAGTAGGATTGGTTCATCCGGCATCTTTTCCTGCTTGAACCATACCGCCATTTTTGCCTCCTCTTTGTTGACCGCATTGCGATTACACCAAAGGTAATATGGGATTAAACGAATTTCATTGTCGGCGGCGTCTTTGCCAATAACAGACTGATCGCTTTGCAGTTTGAAATCCGGCTGTTTGGGAAGTGTGAAATCCACCTTTCCCCCATTGTCGATTCCTTCAGCGCAAAGCACATAAGGGCCGTTCTGAACACACACGCACCCCTGTTCAGCATCTACCTCAGGATGGGCATAAACACGCCTTAGAGCGCTGGAAAACACTACTGAAAGCGGCTGTTCCATCGTCCATACGCCATGAAAAATAGCATAGCCTTTTTCGATTTCGGCAGCAATCGGTTTTCCGTTCATCAAAATGCTAAAATTCTCCGCATAATCAGGAATTCGGATGCGCAGTTCCATTTCTTGTTCCCTTGAATCCACACGAATTACTTTGCCATATTGGGAAATTGTGAAATTTTTATCTTTGAATTCGCTGTCAATAAACAGATGAATGCACGCGGCGTCATCAGAGCAGGAATAAATATAGCTGGCAAGAGAGGAATGGAACTTAAGCAGCATCGGCAAGCAACAAGGCACCTTATGCCAATCCCAGCGCCTCACATCTCCATCGCTGATCAGCGGATTCTGATAGAAATAATGGGTGAAATCTTCTCCAACGGAAGATAGAATATTGTTATAGAGTGAGCGTTCAAAGCAATCAAAATATTTCGCATCCATATCCAGCAAGCTCATTTCTCCATTCCAAAATGCCAGGCCGATAGCAGCACAGGTTTCAAGATAGGCATCATTGGGCAAATTGTATGCTTCGTCAAATCCTTCAATATCATGGCGCGTACCTACGCCGCCCGTTACATGCATTTTTCGATGCACCACATCATCCCAAAGGCAATTCAGAGTATTAAAATAATTTTGATCGCCCGTTTCATAAACCAGCGCTGCAGCGCCCGTATAGCAAAGCATAGCCCGAACTGCATGGCCCACAGCCTCTTTTTGCTGAGTAAAGGGGGCGTGATCCTGGTTGTATTCCTTATTATGGCGCGGATGCGGAAGCGGACGGCCTTCAAAATTTCCGCGGTTGTCATACCAATACTGGACAATCTCAAGATAGCCATTCAAATCAACATGATGCGCTGCAGCAAATTCGGTGAGTTCTTCATGATCTCTGAACAAGCGATAGAGTTTGATGAAGGCTTCTTCTTCCAAGGAATGACCGGGAATCACATTCAGCTTGGGCGGGTATCCCATGGTATTGCAAATCAAATTGGCTGCTTTTACAGCACAGGTTAATAGCTTCGTTTTTCCGGTAGCCAAATATTGGCTGATGGCCGCTTCAATCAGCGCGCCATGATTGTATAGATCATGCTCGCTGGTAATATGCGCCCCGTTTCGGCCCCATCTTCTATCGGGATAATTTTGCATCACACGAGTACAAATGTAGCCGTCCTCGTCCTGTGCCTTTTCGATAATATCCACCAAGCGATCCATAAGCTGATCAAGGGCTTCATCATAGGATACGCGCAGAAAATCAAATACGCCCCGCATGGCTTCATATACCAAACCATCGGAAAACGGATAACCAATATGCTCTTTTCCATCTTTTTCAGCTACAGAAATAAAATTGTGAATAAAGCCGTGTTCTTCAAATTTCTGAAACACATAAGGAATCATTTTGCTGCGGATGTTTTCCAAATAGGGTGTCCAAAACCTATCTGTAATTCTCACCTGATCAATTTGGGCACGTTTCCATGTACAATTCATCATTTAATCTCCTTTCGATCTGGATTTCAGTGTAAAATCATGCTATAATGGCTTGTATGCTCCGGTGTTATCGCATTTAATTATAGGCGGCAGATGAATGCCTGTAAACATCCTTGACCGTGAAAAAGGTGGAATAATCCTATATGCAATACATCTGTATTCGTCCCGATGCCCGCATTTCGCATGCTTCTGTCGGAAAATTCATCTCGCGCAATCATCATGTCCATCCCCGGCGCAATTTAGATAGCGCCGTATTGCTGCTTGGTTATTCCGGAAAATGCCCCATGGCCCAGGATGGCAGAGAATATTTTTTAAAACCTGAAAGCTTTCTATTTTTATTTCCCCATCATGAACACTGGGGAACCGCTTCTGTTTCAGAAGGACAATCGCATTTCTGGTGTCATTTTTTTCTGGATGCATACGAAATTTACTCATCCGAAGAAATCACATCCTTGTCTTCGGATTCGGGATACCTATTGCCGGAATATGGTATTTTGGATAATCATGACGAATATTATATTCTATTCCATCAATTGATTGATGCTGCTGAAAAAAACTATCAAAATCCAGAATTGCGCCAGGAAATCTGTAATGCGTATATTAAAATTATGCTGTGCAAGCTGACGGAGCAATTTTTAAATGTCTCTCCCCTTTCTTCCAACCACCCCTCCTGGCAGGTTACGGCTGAAAAAGCCAAAGAATGGATTCGTTTGCATGTTCGGGAGGGGATCACCGCTCGCCACGTAGCGGATCATTTTCAATACAACAGCGACTATCTTACGCAGGTGATGAAAGCAGAAACGGGCATGACACTCAGCGCATGTATCACCCATATGCGCATACTGGAGGCCAAAAAACTTCTGCTCAATACGGATTTGCGAATTGGTGAAGTTGCCCTTTCCGTGGGCTTTCAAGACGAGAAATATTTTATGAAAGCATTTAAAAAATCCGAAAGCATTACGCCTTCGGACTTTCGTCAGGCACATTTTCGCCTGCACATGAATATGGAATGATTCTTATAGCGCATCGAATTCTGTGCGGATTGCTGCATCCATCAGAGGCTTATCCTCAAATACTTTTTCCTTATTTTCCAGTTTTTCAAATTCTGCATAGTATCTCAGCCCAAACTCCCGCAGAGATTTGGCATCAAAATGGAGTTTGTCCCGGTTATCCTGTAACCCTTCGGCAGAAGCAAAACCGGTTAGCGGATGGGTGGCGGCATAATGCTTGAGCTGCTGATTGATAATGGGATAATTCACAAGGAAAGGTGTTTCTTCACGGTCCTTGAGAAAATCACCCAGGCCGCCCACGATAAAAGGAACATCATGAAGATCCAGATCCTTACGAAGCGATTCAAGCATGAGAGCCAAGCGCTTTTCATATTGCTCATATCGCGGAGGACGGCAATCAGATTCCCCCTGATGCCACAAAACGCCTACAATCGTGGACGTGCGTAATGCAAGGCGGCTCATATAGACGGCATGATCATATAAAAGAGTGCCAGGCATCCACTGTTCCATCATCGTGCCGCCATCAGCGCAAGGAATCAGGCCCACTTCCACATCCGGATGATTCTTGGAATAGGCATCTGCAAAGCTTTCGGAAAGATTGATCCCGGAAAAGGAGCGATCAGGATTCACAGGCACATACATCCCCTGCCAACGCCCATTACGCATTACTTTCAGTTGTGGATTCCGGATAGGTTCCACCTCTTCAGGTTTTCCTCGCCCGCCCATGTTGGATTGACCGATCAACAGGATTGAATGAATCATGCTATCCACCTCTATTAATTCAATTTATTTTTTTGTTCAGTCTTGGGTGCTTGAATTTCGTCAATCATAATACTCCGGTATTCCGCATCGCCCTTCACACATGCCATGCAATTATCGCAGATCTTGTTGGGGTCCAGATCACAGCGTTCGCATTCGCCGCATGCAATGCATTCCCGATCATATAATTCGCACTGTTTCATGGCTAATCCTCCCTGTTTTTCTCTTGCCAAACACACGTTTGCATGTTATAATATTTTCGATTAGATTAGGATTGGATGTGCTCTGTTATGCCCAGACGCCCCCATGGCGATACACAACAACGCATACTTGATTATATCGAAAATTACATCGAAGTCAATGGGTATCCGCCCTCTGTGAGAGAAATTGGCCAGGCGGTGGATTTAAAATCCACATCCACAGTGCATGGGCATTTGAATCGATTGGAAAAAAAGGGCCTTCTGCACCGAGAAGCCATGAAGCCGCGCACCATCGATATCACCCGGGATGATAAGCCCCAGATGCTGAAATTGCCCCTCCTTGGCAAGGTAGCCGCAGGCGTGCCGATTCTCGCAGAAGAAAATGCAGAAGGATATATTCAGCTTCCGGATGCGCTGGTGGGTCGAGGCGAGCATTTTGTGCTTGAAATTCGTGGAGAAAGCATGATTTCTGCCGGCATCATGAATGGGGATTTTGTGGTGGTGAAACGCCAGCAAACTGCGCAAAACGGCGATATCGTAATCGCCATGATTGATGACGAAGCCACCTGCAAGCGATATTTTAAGGAGCCTGACCGGATCCGGCTGCAGCCTGAAAATCCCAGAATGCATCCCTTCTATGCCCGCTCGGTCACCATCGTTGGCAAGGTCGTGGCAGTATACAGAAAATACGGGAAATAGAAAGAATTCAGGCTCTCCGATCGCTCGGAGAGCCCTTTCTTTTGTACATCGTGACAAAGCGCGGCCTATAAGCCGGGTTCTGTTAAAAATGGCCATCTATCTAAGCGCGAAGTCGCCAGCGCGCTTGAGCGATACTACGGGAACAGGACGGGCAGCCCTATGCGTTCCCTTCATCTTGCACCGAATGGGGTTTACATGACGGCACAGTCGCCAGGCCGCCGGTGCGCTCTTACCGCACCTTTCCACCCTTACCGCATCAATGCGGCGGTATCTCTCTGTTGCACTTGCCTTGGAGTCGCCTCCACCAGCCGTTAGCTGGCATCCTGCCCTGCGGTGCCCGGACTTTCCTCATGCCTTGCGGCACGCGGCCATTCAGCCGCCTTTGTCACGAAGAATATTATAACGCCTTTCCCCCGCTTTCGTCAATGAAAATTTCAAAAGCCCATTTTCTTTCCTTTTTTTAGCTGCCTGGAATATTTGGAAATTTCCTTCTGCCGGGCGGCTTTTTTCATGGCTTCTTCTTTTCCAAAGCTGCTTTTTCTGCGTGCTTCTCTGGAAAGATTTTGATATTCATTCCATCGCTTTTCATTCAGTACCCCCTCCTCCAAAGCCTGCTTTATGGCGCATCCGGGTTCATGCTGATGGGTGCAATCGGAAAAGCGGCAATTGCCAAGCAAAGCTTCGATATCCTTAAATGTTTCCTTCACCCCTTCTTCTGCATCCAGCAAGCCAAGCTCCCGCATACCCGGCGTATCCAGGATCATGGCGCCGTTTTCCAATGTAATCATCTGCCTGTGGGTGGTGGTATGGCGTCCCTTGCTATCATCCTCCCGAATGCCGTTCACATCCATGATTTCCTTTCCGGCAAGAGCATTCACCAGTGTAGATTTACCAACGCCGGAGGAGCCCAGGAAAACAGAAACACTGCCATCGGTAAGATACTTTTTGATCTGCTCCAACCCCCATTCCTTCGTAGCACTGATGGGGTAAATGGCACAACCGGGAGCAGTTTCTCTTGCCATATCAAGATATGATTCCATTTCATCTGTCAAATCTGCTTTGGTGATCACAATGGCATAATCAGCTCCGCTGGACCTGGCAGCCGCAAGATAGCGTCGAAGCCGCGCAGGATTAAAATCGTGATTGGCGGATGTGAGAATGAATACGGTGTCAAAATTAGCCGCCACCGCCTGGGAATGCCCGGGTACAAAGGAATCAAAGCGCTGAAACAGGCTTTTTCTTGGAAGTGTATCGGTAATTTGGCTATCACCGTATGGGTTATACAGGTAATTTACAAAATCGCCTGTAGTAGGAAACACAGGAGCACCCATTTGAAAGTAGATGGAAGATTTGAGTTGGGCAAAAAATTCTCCGTGTTCTTGCGAATGAAGATGATACCGTTCCTTGTGAACGGCAATCACCCGTGCCTTCAATTGATCCAATGTTGTATTTTCCTCCTTGCAAGTTGAAGCATCGTCGGCTTTTTCCACGCAAAAAGCCCACAAAGCAGCCTACCGGCTGTTTCATGGGCTTCGCATGATTTTAAGCACGTCAGGTTACCGGGGAGGGCATTGCAAACAAAGGGGCAAGCGCCGCCTTCTTTGCGCCCGATGATGGAATTATTTCAGCACAACCACCGATTCCATTTTCTTTTTCATAAAACATTTCCCCTTTCACCTGTAAATTTGAAACTTCAATGCGGAGGAATTTGATCAGATAATGATCAGCAGCCGCCCGCAGGTTTCACATTCAACCAGTTCCCCAGCCTTAATCTTGCGGGAAACCGCGGAAGGAAGCGACATATTGCACCCACCGCACTGATCGCCGTAGAGACGGGCCAGCGGCGGCACGCTGTGCTGCTTGATGGTGCGATAGCGCTCCATCATTTCGGCAGATACAGGCTTGCCTTTTTCCGCAGCAGCCGCCCGAAGCGCTTCCAATTCCTTGCTCTTTTCCTTATACTCAGTATCGTAAGTTTGCTTCAGCTTATCAAATTCAGCCTTTGCCTTGGCCGCACGCACCTTCACATCGTGCTGCTGGCGTTCCCGATCGGTGGCGTCCTTGCGGATGCGCTTGATTTCCTGCTCATAGGTGTTCAGGTTATTCTGAAACCGGCGGGCGTCGCTGAGATACTGCTGAATGGTTTCGCTGCTGGTGGGCGGATCGCTTTCCAGCTTTGTCTGGAGGGAGCGCAGCTGCTCATCCGTCATTTTCATGGCGTCCTTCAGCGCTTCCAGGCGATCCGCCATAGCGGATACTTCGCTTTCAATACGCTTCATCACATTCTGCTGCTCCAGCAAATAATCGCGATATTTCACAAGCTTCTGGCGGGTGGGAGAACGCTTGATGGACGCTTCCATCTTATCGGCTTCCACGTCAGCCAGCTGATATTCCCACAAAAGGTGCAATTGATCCATGAAATTTGCCTCCTTTATTTCAAACGCAGCCTATCGGCGCGCTTTCAGACGGATAAAACCGTACATTATATTGTACATCATCGAGTCGCTTTTGTAAATAGTCAGCCAGATTTTCAATCAAAGGCGCTTCTGTAGCAAAATGCCCGCCGTCAAAGAGCACAAAGCCGCTCATAATCGCCGTAAGCGCCGTATGATAGCCTACTTCTCCTGTAAGCAATGCTTGAGCGCCGCTTCTTTTTGCCTGCTCCCATCCCTCATCATAAGAGCCGCCTGCAATGGCCAAGGTGGCAATCGTGGCGTTTTCATCTCCATAACAGCGAACGGGATAATGAAGTTTTTTCGTCAATTCACGCTGCAATTCCTTGGCGCTGCAATTTTCCTTTAATTCACCCAGAAATAAATAAGGCGGTTCCGGGCGGATATTTCTTAGTTCAAGCCGCTTGGCGCAGCAGGCGCTGCCGCTCCACGCAGTTTGATCCAGATTGGTATGAGCGGCAATCAAGGCGATTCGATTGCGGATCAGTTCGCAAAGGATTTCCCCTTCCGGATCTTCCTCAGTGATATTTTTCCTGGCTCTAAATAGCAGGGGATGATGAGAGATAATTGAATCTACCCCCAGACGCACTGCCTCCCCCACCGTTTCTTTGGTCACATCCAAAGTAACCAGCACCTTGGATACCGGCTGGCTGCGCTTGCCAAGAAGAAGCCCCACATTATCAAAGCCCTCCGCTGTTTCAAAGGGAGCCATTTCATTGATCAGATTCAGAAGCGTTTCCACATTGGCATGCACGGGCGTACTCCTCCTTCAGCCATTCCAATTCTTGCTTGCTTTCTTCCGTACGCTTACAGGCCACAGCGCCCATGCGCCATTCCAGATAGGCGGTGTATTCCAAAGAAGCATTTTGCTTTAGCAAAGGCCCCAGCACCATTTCCTGCTCTGTATATTCCACGTTTCCAGGCACAGCACGCAGCACCACGTAAAACCGTCCGGCAGCACGCACCACTTCTTCCCGATCAATCCTGTATCCAAGCTTCATCAGCGTATTGCGCACCAAAGATAGCTGAGTATGCGCTGAGAGCACAAGGGTGGCGCCTTTCAACCGCGCAGCCCCTTTTTGGAGGATCTCAGATAATGTACGACCGCCCATGCCCAGGATTGCAATGGCTTGTGCATCCTTTTCCATGGCAAAAAGCCCGTCCCCTACGGAAATATCCGCATGATCAGACAGGCCGTGAAGCGCCAGCAGCTTTCTCGCCTTCTCCAGTGATTCAGCGCTGATATCTGCCACACACATTCTTTGGCATTTGCCGCTTGCCAGCAAATAACAAGATAACCGCCCGTGATCGGCGCCAATATCGGCGCCATATGCACAGGCGGGAAAAAGCGCAGCAGCCTTAGAGAGACGTTCATCCAATGCAGGGAGCCGCATATTAATCCAGATAATCCTTGAGCTTCTTGCTCCGGCTGGGATGGCGAAGCTTACGAAGAGCCTTGGCTTCAATCTGCCGGATGCGCTCACGGGTCACTTTAAATTCCTTGCCCACTTCTTCCAAGGTGCGCTGGTGGCCATCATCCAGGCCAAAGCGAAGGCGAAGCACCTTTTCCTCCCTGGGCGTAAGGGTATCCAGCACGTCCCAAAGCTGTTCCTTCATCAGCGCGTGAGAAGCAGCCTCGGCAGGAGCCGGTGCATTATCATCCTCAATAAAGTCTCCCAAGTGGCTGTCTTCTTCTTCGCCGATAGGCGTTTCAAGGGACACAGGCTCCTGAGCGATTTTGATGATCTCTCTTACTTTATTTTCGCTGATGCCCATGGCCTTGGCAATTTCATCGGGGCTGGGCTCCCGGCCATATTCCTGCAAAAGTTGGCGGGAAACGCGGATCAGCTTATTGATAGTTTCCACCATATGCACGGGAATACGGATGGTGCGGGCCTGATCAGCAATGGCACGGGTGATCGCCTGGCGAATCCACCAGGTGGCATAGGTAGAAAACTTATATCCCTTGCGGTAATCAAATTTTTCCACAGCCTTGATCAAGCCCAAATTGCCTTCCTGAATCAAATCCAGGAAAAGCATGCCGCGGCCTACATAACGCTTGGCAATGGAAACCACAAGGCGCAAATTGGCCTCCGCCAGCTTTTTCTTGGCCTCCTCATCACCTTGTTCCATGCGCTGTGCAATTTCGATTTCTTCATCAGCAGTGAGCAGCGGTACACGGCCAATTTCCTTTAGATACATGCGCACAGGGTCATCAATACTGATGCCCTCAGGCATGGAAATATCCAAATCCTCCGGCAAGGGTTCAGGCTGGGCAGGCACGCTGTCAGCATCCCGGGTAACGGTAACACCCATGGCCTCAAAGGTTTCCAGGATGTTGTCAAATTGCTCGGGATCAATATCGAGGGTAGAGAGCTTGGTGATGATTTCATCATAGGTCAATACACCCTTGCTCTTCCCCAGTTCATAAAGTTCATTCAGTTTTGCCAGCTTTGCATCTGTATGCGTGCTCACTATGGCTGCAACTCCTCTCTGCCGTCATCGTCCCTGCTGCTTTATGCGAGCTAATTCTTTAGAAAGCGCCGCCACCTCCTGAAGCGCTTTCGCCCGGGTCTCCCCGGTATCGGCGCTCCGCATCAAGGCGGTCATAGCATTGATCTCATGCTGTAAATGCTGAATCTGCAGATTTCTGAGGCAATCA
>SVGW01000025.1 GCA_015056125.1 Clostridiales bacterium
CGAAAGTACTTGGCTGGACACGGCCCGGGAGGATAGGTCGCCGCCGGATTCCATTTGACGAGTTTCTTCACAAACTCGTCTTTTTTGTATTTGACCTGGGAAAACAATTGTGATAATATACCTACTGCATTCTTTGTCGTAAAAAAATATATATAGGAGTACAATATGAAGCTTTTATATATTGCTATTGACGATGCCATGGCACAGGCGGCAACCGAAGCGTGCATGGATGGGCTGCTGTTTACTGGGAAATGCGACAAGCCATAATACGTTTGAGAGAGGAAATGATATGAATCATCTTGTGGCTCAGTGGTATGAAGAGAAAGAAAACGTTGATGAAATGCATAATTGGAATCCCGGACTAAAAGAATGGGAACAGTCAGTGGCTGGTTTTTTTCCTTCTCACGCGAGCGTATTGGATATTGGTTGCGGCTTGGGTAGGGAAGCATTTGCTTTATCGGATTTGGGTCATGCTGTTGTTGGAATTGATATTTCAAAGGAAGTGATCTTACAGGTAAAGCAAATATCTTCTGAAAAAGGATATCATATTCCATTTTATGAATATAATGGCGAACTTCTGGATTTTCCTGCAGAGGCTTTTGACGTTGTGGTGATATGGGCTCAAACCTTTGGTTTACTCTATGGAAACAAGTATAAGAAAGATTATTTGGCGGAATGCAAGCGTGTTCTGAAAAAAGGAGGTCTGCTCAGCTTTTCTACTCATGACTATCATTACTTGAAGGAAAAATATCCGAATTGCTTGTGCGGTAGGAAATTTTATCCATATTTTAATGCGGAAATATACTGGGAAACATTTGAAGCGACTGATTTGATGCGGTTTGCAAACCAGGCAGGCATGGACGTGGTTCTTTGCGAAAAAGGAAACATCTATCGACCGGAAGATGGAACAATTCTGCATTGCTTATGCAAAAAATAAAAATCAAAGATTGATGAGCGCTTTTGTTCCACTACACGTTCAAAATAGGAGAAAAAAATGCTTACTCTTCTTAGAAGGTCGCCTGAATATGTGGGGGGTTACAGGGAATATTGCCAAGAGCTTTATGATCATAACGTTGTTTACTTCCGGCCGACCAACCCTGAACGGATTGATGATCATTGGTTTGAACGTACCAAGGAATGGTATGACAGAAAAGAAGCCGGATTGATTCCTGGCCAGCCGACGAGCATTCATTATTGGGCAGTGGATGACGGAAAATTCATTGGTGAATTTCAGCTGAGGCTGGAGCTGACGGAAGAAGTGATGAAGGGTATTGGCAGTGTAGGCTATGCTGTAAGGGTATCTGAGCAGGGAAAAGGATATGGAAAAGAAATATTAAAGCAGGGCCTGACAATTGCCAAAGCGTATGGGATGAGCAAGGTGCTTTTGAACATTAATTCGACAAATGAAGCATCGATCCATGTGTGTGAAGGGATGGGCGGCAGGCTGATGGATACGGTAAAAGCCTATAACGAGGCTGAGGGGGAACATCTTATGCGCAGATATTGGATTGATCTGGCTGAAGAAGGGAATTGAAATTGTGGAATATCAAGGCACATTATCTTCTGCAAAGGAATTTGCCGCACAAGGACGTTTGGAAGAGTGGGTGCACGCCTATTTGGTTTCAGACGGACGGAATCAGGATTTTTCCCGCGGGTTGAAAGGACAGAAGCGTTTTTTTCTGGGGCCATGTGAAATGCCCCTTTCTCTTTTCAGGCGTTGCTGCGGACCGGAAGACAATATGCAATGGCGGGTGAACCGGGAAGGATTTGAGCGACGTGTGGATGGCCTGATGGATGCGATGAGGCATAATGCCGATATACCGCCGCTTATTGTTCATTTTTCACTGGAAAACGGCCATGGAGCTTTTGAATTGAATGACGGAAATCATCGCTGGGAGGCTTACAGGAGATTGGGCATGAATCAATGCCATGTGATTTTCTGGATTACGGATGAGGATGAATATCATTTTTTCCAGAAGGAATATGGTTTCCAATTGCATGATTACTGCAGTTCTATTGGAGGGGAGAACGCTGTGCATGAAAATAGAATATTGTAAAAAAGAAAGCTTCACGGTGATTGGCAAGGAAGGCTCCACCAATGATGGAAGCGGGTTCATACAGCGCCTATGGGCAGACGCCAATGGCCATTTTAATGAGGTGGCGCATTTGGCCAAGCGGGATGAAGAGGGAAAACTGGTGGGCATTTGGGGCGCCATGAGCGATTTTTCCCGCTCTTTCCAGCCGTGGGAGGAAAGCTTTACCAGAGGCTTGTACCTGGCGGGGATAGAATGCCATGCGGATGCCGAACTGCCGGCAGGATGGACCAAATGGATCGTGCCAGGGTATGAGTACATCCGCGCAGCATGCGATGGCCCAACGATTTTTGCAGATGCGCTGGCTTATCTGCAAGAAAATCAGCTTTCTCTTGCAGGTGCGGTGCATGATTTCACTGATCCCGGAACGGGAAAGAATTATATGTATTTTCCTGTGAGACGACTGTAATAAAAGGAGAAGAAGATGGATTATCGGCTGCTGATCACGGATCTGGATGGGACGCTGCTGCGAAAGGATAAAAGTATTTCCCGCCGCACGTTGCTCGCATTGGAAAAATGCAGGCGGAAAGGGATTTTGGTGGCCTTTGCTACGGCCAGATCGGAAATGGAAGCCAAGCGATTCATTGAAAAAGTTCATCCGGATATGGTGATTTTAAATGGCGGGGCGGCTATTTTCCATTTGGACAAAATGATTTATCGGAAACTGCTGGATCGGGATACGGTGAAGGGCATCGTGGATATGTGCAGGGAATTATCCCAAGGCGAAATTACGGTGGATGCAGATGATGGGTATTATTGGAATTATCAAAGCGGGGAAGATTTGGATCAAGACCATGCCGAAGCCATCTACGATGATTTTACTCATTTTCATCGACCTGCCTATAAGGTGACGCCCTGGATTGAAAGGGAAGAAGACGCAGCAAAGATCGCCCATGCATTTCCCGATTGCGAAATGCTCAGCTTCACCGGGGAATGCTGGCGGCGCTTTGCAGCCAAGGGGGCGGATAAGGTATCGGCCATTGGCTGGCTTTCTGATTACTTGGGCATAACCATGAAACAGATCATTGCCTTTGGCGATGATTACAACGACGTGGGCATGCTGAAAGCCGTGGGAATGGGCGTGGCGATGGAAAACGGCATAGAGGAAATAAAGAAAATGGCAGATGCCGTCACCCTTTCCAATGAAGCGGACGGGGTGGCAGCGTATATTGAAAAACATATTCTGGAGGAATAAGATGGAGCGGCGCATCAAGCCTATTTCTCAGAAGTATTTCGTAAAAGCGCTGGAGCTGGTGGAGCAGGTATTGCATGGGCGGCATGCCGGTTGCGGATTGGAAAAGCCGGTAAAAATGATACAGGGAAAATCCTGCGCGGATAGGGCGGATTTCAGATGCGTTTCTGCGTAATCCAGCGTATCCTGCATAATCCTTCGATAGTCCATGCGCTTTCCTCCTTTCTCTGATTTGCAGCTGCAGCTATAGGATAGCACATCATCATGAAAAATGCATTTCCCGGCTTGCTAAAGTTTTTCAGGCGCAGTATGAATTGTAAAATGTGCGCTTGATGCCATGAAATGCCAGGATTCTCCTTGACATTGACCGGGCAATTTTTTATAATCAAGCCAGAAAGGAATAAGATGAAACAAAAAAGGAGGAGAAAAAATGAAAAATATCCGTCGCATCGCCGCTGCATTGCTTTGCCTGGTGCTGCTGTGCTCGGCTTCTGCCGCGCTGGCCTATAGCTTTGCGGATAATTATCCCCTGTATATCGTGGAAAGCTATCAGCCAAACGGCTATTGCTATCTCTATGATCAGCCCAGCGATATCACCGGCCGTAATCTGGGCCGCTACAATAACGGCGCGTTTATGAAGGTGATTCAGTTCAATGCCAAAAACGGCTATGCTCATGTGATATGCCAGGATGGCAAGGTGGGCTATGTGCATAATTACAGCATTACGCAGTACATGGATACCTACCGCCGCCCCATCTATCGCATTTACAGCACCAGCCCGGCAGGCTATTGCTACCTTTATGATAAGCCCAGTTCTGTAAACGGAAAAAACCTGGGCCGTCACAACAACGGAGAATACGTGGAAGTGCTGGATTGGGACGCCAGCGATCAATATGCCAGGGTGCAATGCTGGAAGGACGGGAAATATGGCTATATCGCCAAAACCGCTTTGGTCTACGCAGGGGACAGCATGCCCTATGACGATGTGGCCTATGTAAACAGCACCCAGCCCAAGGGCTATTGCTATCTTTATGATAAGCCCAGCTCTGTAAAGGGCCGCAATCTGGGCCGCCATAATAATGGTGAAGCGGTATTCATTATCAATTGGGATGCCGATAGCACCTACGCGCAAGTGGAATGCATGGATGGCAAGATCGGCTATATCAATAAAAATAGCCTGGAGCGCTAATGAAAGCAAGAACAAGGGCGGGCCGCTGATAAACCCAGCAAACGCAAAAATGGCTGCAAGCATGCGGCCATTTTTGTTTTCTGCGTTGGCGTCGGCAGCAAAATGCGATCACTTACGTCCGTGTAAGCTCCCTTTTTTGCAGCCTCGCCGCCTTGACTTGCAGGATTTGTCTCAGTCTGCCCAATCATTGCCTTTGTCAATGATTTGGGGCGGGCCGCCGTGGCGCCCCGCCTCTTTTTGTGGCATGAAATGGGCGGACGGTTGCACGGACAATGGAAATATGATAAAATACGAAGGTGTCTTCCGTTAATAAGGGACATACGATGGATTTAGAAACCAAAGAGGAGCTTAATCATGATACAGGAAAGCGCGCCCAGCGTGGTGTGCCTGGGTTTTTTTGATGGGGTGCATCGGGGGCATCTGGCGCTTTTGGAAACGGCCTGCCGGGCGGCAAAGGAGGAGCATCTTCAGGTGTGCGTGCACACCTTCGATCATGCTCCAGGAGTCAAGCGATTTGAACTGACCACCTTGGAAGAAAGAATTCGCCTGCTGAAGGAAGCGGGGGCGGATCGGGTGGCCGTCAGCGTATTTGATCAGGATATGCGCCATATGAGCGGCGAAGATTTTTTTGATAAAATTGTGATGGAAAAGTTGGGGGCCCGGCATGTGGTATGCGGAGATGATCACCGCTTTGGCTATAAGGGCGCTTGCGGCGTAAAGGAATTGGAAAAAATGTGCCGGGAGAATGGCGTTGGGCTTTCTGTGGTGCCGCCGGTGACGCTGCCTGGAGGCGAAAGAATTTCCAGCACGGCCATTCGCCAGGCCATTGAACAGGGCGATGAGGATTTGGTATTTAGGATGCTGGGGCGCCCTGCGGATGAAAATATGAAAAGGCGGGCCGGTCTGGTATAAGCAGAGGATTTTCTGCATTGAATAGGAAGGATTGGAAAAGGAAGGGAGGCTGGGCGATGATAGCCTGGCTCATAAAAAAATTTATTAACAATGCAGAGCAGACGGAAAATCAAGAGGTGCGCCATGCCTATGGCAAGCTGGGCGCACTGGCTGGAATGGCGCTGAATCTGCTGCTATCTTCGGTGAAGATTTTGTTGGGGCTGCTCTCCGGATCCGTGGCCATTGCGGCGGATGGCGTGAATAATCTTTCTGATGCTGGAGGCAGCCTGATTTCTCTCATCGCCGTGCAAATGGCGCAAAAGCCCAATGATGATGAGCATCCCTTTGGCCATGGGCGCATTGAATATCTGGGCGCTTTGGCGGTGGGCATCCTGATCGCCTTTTTCGGCGTGGAGCTTCTATCTTCGGGAATTAAAGGAATCATCCATCCCCAGTTGGCTTCTTTTTCCTGGCTGACCGTGGCGCTGCTGTTGGTCGGCCTGCTGATCAAATTGTGGATGAGTCGCTTTTACCGCGCTTTGGGCAGCAAAACGGATAATTTGACTTTGATGGCCGCCGCCAAGGATAGCCTGAGTGATGCGCTTTCTACTGGCGCGGTGGTTCTTTCCGCTTTGGCCGCGCTATTGTTTCATCTGCCCATCGATGGCTACGTGGGCGCGGCGGTATCCTTGCTGGTGCTCAAGGCTGCCTGGGACGTACTTAAGGATACCGTGACCAGGCTTTTGGGCGGGCAGCCCGACCGGGAAACGGGCAAGCAACTGGTGAAGATGCTGATGAACTATCCCGGTATCCTGGGCGTACATGATCTGGTGCTTCATGATTATGGCCCAGGCCGCTCCATGGCTTCTGTGCATGCGGAGATCGCGGCAGACAGCGATCTGGTGGCCATCCATGAAGTGATCGATACAGCAGAACGGGAAATTTCCGAAAAGCTGGGCATTCCTACCTGCGTGCATATGGATCCCATCCTCACCCGGGATGAAAAAACGGAAACTGCCCGGGCCCAAATGGCGGAATATCTTTCTTCCATGAATCCGCCCTTACAATTACATGATTTTCGCCGGGTGCCGGGAGAAAGGAATATCAATCTGGTATTCGATGTGCTTTTGCCACCGGAAGCCGGGGAACTGAACGCTTTGAAAAACGGCATCAATGCTCATGCCAAAACATTGGATCCGCGCTATCGCTGCGTGATTCATTTTGACCGAGATTATTTTTCACAAAATAAAAAGTCCAAAGAGGAATAGCCCCTCATTTATATTTTTTTCTTGCCATATCCCTGAAAACAGGGTAAAATAATAGTAAACGAAATACTGAAATGAACGGAGGAAATAAAAATGTACCGTCCTGTAATTGCTGGCGCCAAGGAAAAAATGGAAAAGACCAAGGAATTTTATCAGCGGGATATGCTGTCTCTGCGCGCAGGCCGCGCCAATCCTCAGATTCTGGATAAGATCACTGTGGATTACTACGGCACCCCCACTCCCCTGAAGCAGATGGGCAATATCAATAGCCCTGAACCCCGGCTTCTCACCATTTCTCTGTGGGATCCCAAGGCCATTCCCCTGGTGGAAAAGGCCATTCAGAAGAGCGATCTGGGCATGAACCCCTCTAACGACGGCAAATTGATCCGTCTGGTGGTGCCCGAGCTTAATGCGGAACGCCGCAAGGAATTGAGCAAGGTGGTAAAGAAGGGCGCGGAAGAAGCCAAGGTGGCTATGCGCAATACCCGCCGTGATGCCATGGAACAGATCAAGAAGCTCAAGAAGGATTCCCAGATCACCGAGGACGATCAGCGCAAGGCGGAAGATGAACTTCAGAAAATGACCGACGCCCAGATCAAGGCCGTGGATAAGATTGCCACGGACAAGGAAAAGGAGATCATGGAAGTCTGATGCACAAAATGCTGGGCCGGCCGCTTTCGGAGGCCCTTCAATGCCTGCCCGAAGGGGCCAAGCGCCCCCGCGTGGTGGAAACTGCTGCGCCTGCCCGGAATGGGCAGGCCAGGCAGGAGGGCACGCTGCGGGTGATGGCCTGTCGGGAGGATGAATGGATCGTGGCCCGGTTTGCGGACCGGCAGCCGCGGGAAACAGAGGAAGCATGAGCGAACGCGCATTGCCAAGGCACGTAGCCATTATTATGGACGGCAACGGCCGCTGGGCGAAAAAGCATAAGCTCCAGGTGGCTTTGGGCCACCGCAAGGGCGTGGAGGCGCTGCGGGGAATTATCCGAGAAAGCAGCGATCTGGGCATTGAGGCCTTGACCATCTATGCCTTTTCCACCGAAAATTGGAGCCGGGATAAGGCCGAAGTGGAAGCTTTGATGGGCCTTTTGTTGGAATACTTTTCTTCGGAAATTGATGAACTGGATCAGAATAACGTGTGCATCCGCATTCTGGGGGATAAGGAAGGACTGCCGCAAAAGCAGCGGGAAGCCATCCTCCGGGCGGAAGAAAGAACGGAAAAAAATACCGGCCTGAAATTGAATATCGCAATCAACTATGGCGGCAGGGCGGAATTGGCCCGGGCGGCCCGGGTGCTGGCCGAAAAAGCTGTGCGCGGGGAAATTCGGCCCGAGGAAATCAATGAACAGCGCCTTGCCCAGGAATTATATACACAGGGCCTGCCGGATGTGGATCTGATGATCCGCACCAGTGGGGAAATGCGGCTGAGCAATTTTTTATTATATCAGTGCGCCTACGCCGAATTTGATTTTCCCGCTGTGCTGTGGCCCGATTTTGACGTGAAAGCTTATCACGAGGCGCTGGAGGCCTATATGCATCGGGAAAGAAGATTTGGAGGACGCGTTTCATGACCACGAGAATTATTACCGGCGTCTGCCTCACCTTGATGCTGGCTGGCGTGCTGGCCATCGATGGATGGTTATTTTCGGTACTGTATATGGTATCGATTTGCTTCTCCATGTATGAGGTGTTTCGGGCTTTGCGGCAGGCGGGCCATCGGCCGCCCCAATGGCCTGCTTGGCTTTGCTTGGCCCTGTCCATTCCCCTGTTTGAAATGGGCGGCAGTATGCCGGTGCTGCTCACGTTGGTTGCGGGCGCCTGCATGCTCATCAGCGCCATGGTGCTGTTTCGGGCCGAGCCCAAATTAGAAGATATTCTGATTTCCTGCATGCCTTTGGTGTGCGTGCTGATGCCTGGGATGTGTATGCTGGGCATTCAGAATGCCCCCACCCGTGGGCAGCAATTGCTGCTGACGATTCTGGCCTTTGGCGTGCCCCTGGCGGGGGATACGGTGGCCTATTTTGTGGGCAGCCGTTTTGGCGTGCGCAAGCTTTGCCCGGCGGTGAGCCCTAATAAATCCTTGGAGGGAGCAGTGGCCGGCCTTGTGGGCAGCGTGGTATTTTCCATGGCGCTCTTTGGCATTTTTTCCATTTTTATGCCCATGCCCCGCTTCTGGCATTGCCTGGTGCTGGGCCTGCTTGGCGGGCTGGCCGGGCAGCTGGGCGATCTATTTGCATCGCTGATCAAGCGCCACTGCGGCATTAAGGATTACAGCAGCATTTTTCCCGGCCATGGCGGCATGATGGACCGGCTGGACAGCGTATACTGGGCTACGGTGATCATGTACGTCTATCTCAATCTTTCGCCTTTCCCTGTTTAAAAAAGGGAAGGGCCCGCAGAAAGCGAGGAACCCATGCGAGGTATAGCAATTTTAGGCAGCACAGGCTCCATTGGTAAACAGGCAATAGAAGTGATATCCCTGCATCCCGACCGCTTTTTTGTGACGGCGCTCACCGCACACAGGAATGCGGCGCTTTTATTTGAGCAGGTGCGCCTGCTTCGCCCCAAAATGGCGGCGCTCACAGGGGAAAAAGCGGAGGTTCCCAAGGATCTTTCATTCTGCGATTTTCGCTTTGGTCCCGGCGCCCTGGAGGAAGTGGCCAGGGAATGCGAAGGGAAAGATATACTGGCGGCTGTGGTGGGCGTGGCTGGGCTCAAGGCCGTGATGGCGGCGAGAAAGGCAGGAAAGCGGGTGCTGCTTGCCAATAAGGAAACCTTGGTAGCCGGCGGAGAAATGGTGATGCAGGCCTGCCAGGCAGATGAAGAGGGCCCCACCCTTCTTCCTGTGGACAGTGAACACAGCGCCATTTTCCAGTGCCTTCAGGGGGCTGGACCCAACAAGTATAAAAAAATTCTGCTCACGGCTTCCGGCGGCCCCTTCCGCACCTGGGAAAAAGAGCGGATTCAAAAGGCAACGGTGGAGGAGGCCTTGGGCCATCCCACCTGGAATATGGGCGCTAAAATTACGGTGGATTCTGCTTCCATGTTTAATAAAGCCCTGGAAATTATCGAAGCCAAATGGCTGTTTGAAGCCGACCCTTCCCAGATTCAGGTGGTAGTACATCCCCAGAGCATTGTGCATTCCGCCGTGCAATTTCAGGATGGGGCGGTGATCGCTCAAATGGGTGCGCCGGATATGAAGGTGCCTATTCTTTACGCCATCACTTACCCGGAGAGGCTTTTTGCCGGGGCCAAGGAATTGGATCTGTTTGCGCTGGGGAAATTAACCTTTGAAGCGCCTGATCTGGAAAAATTCCCGTCCATTCAGATGGCGTATGACGCCTTGCATGCGGGCGGCGCGGCGGCCTGCGTGCTCAATGCCGCCAATGAGGAAGCGGCGGGGGCGTTCCTGCAGGGCAGGATTCCCTTTGGAAAGATTTATGAGATTGTGGACGCTGCGCTGCAAAAGCATGGGCATTTGCCCGCCCGCAGCCTGCAGGATATTGACGAAGCGGATGCGTTGGCCCGGCAGGCAGCCCGAGCGCATATGTGACCTTGATTTTATGGAGGAATCATTTTATTTATGGGAACGGCTTTTTATGTGATCGCGGCGATTTTTTTGCTGGGCGTGATGGTGACCGTGCATGAATTTGGCCATTTTATCGCCGCCCGGATGACGGGAATCCCCGTAAAGGAATTTGCGGTGGGCTTTGGTCCTAAGCTTTGCTCCTGGAAAAGCAAAAAGCATGAAACGCTCTTTTTCCTTCGCCTGATTCCAGCCGGCGGCTACTGCGCTTTTTACGGGGAGGACGATGCGGAGGGCAAAGAAAAAAATGATCCCCGGAATCTGAATAACTACAGCGTCTGGAAGCGGATGCTCACTATCGCCCTGGGCCCTGTTATGAATTTTGTGCTGGCTTTGCTTGCGGCCACCTGCCTTTTTTGCTATATTGGCGAAGATGTGGGGGGACAGTATGGCTATGCTGTGATCCAGGCGGTGACGGAAAACAGCCCTGCCGCTCATGCAGGAATACAGGCAGGGGATATGATAGAATCCATCAACGGCCAGGATGCAGCCGGCATAGCGGATGGAGAGCAATTCAAGGTGCAGCAGCTCATCGGCTCCTATCGGGAGGGGGATGCGCCCCTAAAGATCGTGCTCAGCCGAAACGAAGAAAAAACCACCGTATACTTATCGCCTTTGTATGATGAAACGGAAAAACGCATGCTCATCGGCGTGAACCTGGCTTTCCAGTATTATCCCGATTATCAGCCCATTTCCATTTTTCGGGGGATCCATTTGGGGGCGGATTATTGTGTGCGGGCCGGAGGCACCATTCTTTCCGGGCTCAAGGCGCTGATTACTACCGGGGATGGCTTTGAGGATTCTGCCGGGCCGGTGGGGATTGTGCAGATGATTGCCGAAGAAACCCAGAAAAATGGCTGGGAAGTGTATGTGCAATTGCTGGTGCTGATTTCGGTAAATCTGGGGCTGTTTAACCTGATCCCCATCCCTGGCCTGGATGGCAGCCGCATTCTTTTCCTGGCGATTGAAGCCGTCCGGCGCAAGAGAGTTCCTCAGAAGATTGAAGCATATGTGCATCTTTCCGGCTATGTGCTGTTGCTGGGGCTGATGCTGGTGATGACCTGGAAAGATATTCTCAATATTTTCAGATAACCCAAGGAGGGGTATACATGAGCAAAAAGCGTCAGGTATGGGCAGGCAAAGTGGGCATCGGCGGCGATAGCCCCGTTTCCATTCAGTCCATGACCAATACGGATACCAGAGATGTGGCGGCTACCCTTGCCCAGATCAAGCAATTGGCGGTGGCGGGATGCGATTTGGTGCGGGTGTCGGTGTATGACCGGGCCTGCGCAGGCGCCGTGCGCGCCCTGGTGGATCAAAGCCCCGTGCCCTTGGTGGCCGATATTCATTTTGATCATACCCTGGCCATTGCCGCCATGGAAAACGGCATCCATAAGCTGCGCATCAATCCCGGCAATATCGGCAGCGCCGATAAGGTAAAGCGGGTGGTGGATTGCGCCAAGATGCATCATGTGCCCATCCGTATCGGCGTAAACGCCGGTTCCTTGGAAAAGGATATTGTGGAAAAAGAAGGCGGCGCTACTGCCAAGGGCATGGTGGAAAGCGCCATGCGCCATATCAGGCTGCTGGAACAGGAAGGATTTTATGATATTGTGCTCTCCCTAAAAGCCAGCGATGTGCCCCTTACGGTGAATGCTTACCGATTGATGCATCAGGTGTGCGATTATCCTCTGCATCTGGGGGTTACGGAAGCGGGCCTACCCGGCAAGGGCACAGTGAAATCCGCCATC
Organism: Clostridiales bacterium; assembly: GCA_015056125.1. Classification (GTDB taxonomy): domain Bacteria; phylum Bacillota; class Clostridia; order Christensenellales; family Aristaeellaceae; genus RUG563. Next base: position 11,967 of record SVGW01000025.1, read on the forward strand.
GGCATCGGCGGGCTTTTGCTGGATAACATCGGCGATACGGTGCGGGTATCCTTAACCGGCGATCCCGTGCATGAGCCGGGGGCGGCGCTGGAAATCCTGCGTGCGCTGGGCCTTCGCAGCGGCATTCGCTTTGTATCCTGCCCCACCTGCGGGCGCACCCAGATTGACGTGGCGGGCATTGCCCACCGGGTGGAAGAGGAATTTGCCGGGATTGATAAGCCCATCACCGTGGCGATTATGGGCTGCGTGGTGAACGGCCCCGGGGAAGCCCGGGACGCCGATATCGCCCTTTGCGGGGGTAAGGATTGCGGCGCACTCTATATCGGCGGCAAGCATGTGGGCAAGCTCACGGGCGATCTGGCCGAGGGCATGGTGAAGGCCGTCAGGGAGTATCTCAATGACGTATGATGAACTTTTGCGTGCGGTATATCAGGCGCTGCCCGAAGCAGAGGGGCAGCTGGCCATTGAGCGGGTGCGCTATGTAAAAAGCGAAAATAAAGCCTATTTTTCCTTTCTCTCCGATGTGCTCATTGGGGAGAAGGGCTTTTTCGTGATGAAAAAAGCCATTCGGAATGCTTTCCCTGGGATGAATTTTTCCCTGCGGGTGGCAAGCCCTTCTCTGGCCAAGGATTTTTTGCAGAATCCCGATAAATATGCCGCGCCGCTGAATCATTATCTCATCCGCCATTATCCTTCTGTGGCCTCCTGGGAATTTGATATGCACTGGGCGCCGGGCAACGGACGGGTCACACTGGAAATGCCCGATGAATTTTCGCTGCATTATTTGGAAAAGCAAGGGATCAGAGCGCAGCTGGCCACGGTAATCCACGATGTATTCCGCCTGGATACGGAAGTGATGCTCAAGGTATGCGGCGATGAAGAAAAGCGCCTGCGGGAGCTTCAGGAGGAGCGGCAGGCCCAGGACCGGGTGGCGGCGGAGCGTGCTGCCCGCTATGACGAAATTGCCCAGGCCCAGGCGAAAAAGGAAGAAAAGCCCAAGGAAGAGGATAACCGTATCAAGGGCCGCGCTATTGGCGATCCGCCTGTGGCGATCAAGGAACTGACGGACGATAGCGGCCTGGTGGTGATCCGGGGCAAAGTGCTCTCCACCGAGGATAAAGAAATCGCCGGGGGCGAAATGGTGCTGCTTTCTTTCCTGGTAACGGACTATACCAGCACCATCCGCTGCAAGGCTTTTCTGCGTTATCGTCCCCGCCGGCCCAAGGATGAAGAAAATACGCCTCCCATCAGCGATGCGGAGAGGGAAGCGGTGCAGAAGGTATTAAAAGCCATCAAGCCCGGCATGGGCATTTTGGTGCGGGGCGAAACTCAGTATGATAATTATTCCCATGAAACGGTGGTTATGGCCCGGGATATGTCCTCCTGCAAGCTGCCCGAGCGCATGGATAATGCCCCTGAAAAGCGCATTGAACTGCATTTGCACACCCAGATGAGCAATATGGATGCGGTTTCCTCCGCTTCCGCCCTGATTTCCCGGGCCGCCAAGTGGGGGCATGAGGCCATCGCGGTTACCGACCACGGCGTAGCCCAGGCATTCCCCGAAGCCTTTGGCGCGGCGAAAGCCAACGGTATCAAGCTGATTCCCGGGGTGGAAGGGTATCTGACGGATGACGACAGCGTGGTGATGGGGGAAAATGATCTGCCCATTGATAGCCCGGTGATCGTGCTGGACTTTGAAACCACGGGGCTCAATACCACCAAGGACCGGATTATTGAAATCGGCGCAGTGAAATTGGCCCATGGTCAGGTGGTGGACAGCTACGGCGTGCTGGTGAACCCCGGCATGCTTTTGCCTCAGAAGATCGTGGAAATTACCCATATTACCGATCAGATGCTCAGGGATGCCCCCTCTGCTGCACAGGCGCTGCCAAAACTCCTGGAATTTATGGATGGCTGCCCCATTGCCGCCCATAATGCCAAATTTGACTGCGCCGTGCTTCAAAGCGAATTAAAGCGCCTGGGGCTTCCGGAATATAAGGCTCCCCAATTGGATACTTTGACTTTGGCCCGCAAGCTGTATCCCGAGCTTAAATCCCACAAGCTGGGCTCCGTGTGCAAGCGGCTGGGGGTGTCGCTGAAGGACGCTCACCGCGCCGTCAACGATGCTGCTGCCACGGCCCAGTGCCTGGCAAGAATGATCGATGACGCCAAGAAGCGGGGCGCCGTCACCTTGAGTGATTTAAACGACGTATCCAAGGATTATACCCTGGGCAATTCCTGGCATATTGTATTGCTGGCAGCTTCCCAGGACGGCATGACCAACTTAAACCATCTGATCTCCGAAGGCCATCTGAAATATTTCCGCCGCCGGCCCCATATTCCCAGGGCGGTGCTGCAAAAGTACCGCAAGGATATTATCGTGGGCTCTGCCTGCGAATCGGGGGAGCTTTTCAGCGCCATGGTGGATGGGGCCAGCGATGAAAAGCTGGGAAAGATCGCCAGGTTTTATGATTATCTGGAAATTCAGCCCATTGGCAACAATGCGTTCCTCCTGCGCGAGGGGCGGGTGGCCAATGAGGAAGCCCTCCGGGATTTCAACCGCCGCATTGTGCGCCTGGGGGAAAAACTGGGCATTCCTGTAGTAGCCACCGGCGACGTGCATTTCCTGGATCCTCAGGACGCCCAGTTCCGGGCCATCCTGCAGGCGGGCCAGGGCTACTCCGACGCCGATCACCAGCCGCCCCTGTATTTTAAAACCACTGAAGAAATGCTGGAGGAATTCTCCTACCTGGGCAGGGAAAAGGCCTATGAAGTGGTGATCAAAAATCCTAAGATGATCGCCGATCGGGTGGGCAAGGTGGGCCTGTTTCCGCCTCATCCCGAGGGGAAAACCACCTTCTCTCCCTTCTGGCCCACGGCGGAGCAGGATATCAAGGATCTCACCTACGGCACCGCCCACCGCTATTACGGGGATGAATTGCCCGAAATTGTGCAAAAGCGCATTGATAAGGAATTGACGGCCATTGTGGGCTACGGTTACTGCACCTTGTATTCCATTGCGCAAAAGCTGGTGAGCAAATCCTTAAAGGACGGTTACGTGGTAGGCAGCCGAGGCTCTGTGGGCTCCTCTTTTGTGGCTTTCCTTACCGGCATTACGGAAATCAATTCCCTGCCTGTGCACTATCGCTGCGAGCATTGCCGGAAGGCGGATTTTGATATTCCGCCTCAGTATACCATCGGCGTGGACCTGCCGGATAAATTGTGCCCCACCTGCGGAAATCCTCTGGTAAAGGATGGCTTTGATATTCCCTTTGAAGCCTTCCTGGGCTTTAAGGGCGATAAGGTGCCCGATATCGATTTGAACTTCTCCGGCGAATATCAGCCCAGGGCCCACCAGTATGTAAAGGATCTGTTCGGCGTGGAATACGTGTTTCGTGCCGGCACCATCGGCACCTTGGCCGAAAAAACGGCCTACGGCTATGTGCTCAAATACCTGGAAGAAAGAAATATGACCGTGCCGGAAGCGGAAAAAGAGCGCCTGGCTGCCGGCTGCGTAGGGGTCAAGCGCACCACGGGCCAGCATCCCGCCGGCATGGTGGTATTGCCCAAGCAATACGATATCTGCCAGTTCACGGCGGTGCAGCATCCGGCGGATGATATGGAAAGCACCACCGTCACCACCCACTATGATTTCGGCTCCATGCATGATATTCTGGTAAAGCTGGATATTCTGGGCCACGATGATCCCACCATGCTGCATATGCTGGAGGAATTGACCGGCGTAAACTTTAAAAATATTCCCCTGGGGGATAAAGGCGTGATGAGCCTCTTTTCCTCCACGGAGGCTTTGGGGGTTACCCCGGAGGAAATCGGCAGCAATACGGGCACTTTCGGCGTGCCGGAATTTGGCACCGCCTTTGTGCGTCAGATGCTGGAGGATACCCATCCCTCCACCATGCAGGAATTGATCCGTATTTCCGGCCTCTCCCACGGCACCGATGTGTGGCTGGGTAATGCCAAAGACCTGATCGATAAGGGCATCGTGCCCCTTTCTCAGTGCCTGTGCACCCGTGAAGATATCATGAACCAGCTGATGCAGATGGGTGTTCCTGCCAAGATGGCCTTTGATACCATGGAATTTGTGCGCAAGGGCAAGGGCTTGAAGCCTGAAATGGCAGATGCCATGCATGAGCATAACGTGCCTGCCTGGTTTGAGGAAAGCTGCCGGAAGATCAAATACATGTTCCCCAAAGGGCATGCGGCGGCCTATGTGACCATGGCGCTTCGGGTGGCCTGGTATAAGGTGTATCGTCCCCAGGCATACTATGCCGCGTATTTCACCATCCGCGGCGACGGCTTTGACGCCTGCACCATGATATTGCCCATTGATCAATTGCGCCAGAAACTCAAAGAAATGTATCAGATGGATCAGGAAAAGAAAACCACCCAGAAGGATAAAGATTCCATCACTGCCATGGAGTTGGTGCTGGAAATGATGGCGCGGGGCTTCTATTTCCTGCCTGCGGATCTGTACAAGAGCGATGTGAACCGCTTTATTCCTGAAGGGGAAAAGGGCCTGCGGGTGCCATTCACCGCCCTGGGCGGCCTTGGGGAAGCGGCGGCCCAAAGCATCGTGGAAGCCCGGGAAAACCCCTTCATTTCCATTGAGGATTTGAAAAATCGGGCCAAGGTATCCAGCTCCGTATTGGAATTGCTCCGCGAGCATGGCTGCCTCAAGGACCTGGCCGAAACCAACCAGGTTACCCTTTTCCAACTGTAAATCCAGGAGAAGTTTGGATATTTCTTTGGAAATCGCTTGTATTTCGAGGAAGGGTATGGTATACTACTTTCGTACCGGTTTATCGGTATGGAATGATCAAAATTCACCTTTTAGAAAGAAGGGTTTAACGAAGAGTGGGAGCTGCATGCGGGAAAGCGCCAGGCGGGAAGCTTTATTCTCCGACCCCTGCGTTTCTTCCGTAAGGCGGTGGCATCCCGCTCTTTCTCTATGTAAGGGGAAAGGAGGAGCATATGCCCCCTAAGAATGCCAATATGCAAAAGATCGAGGCCATCTGCCAGCGCCATGCGGATAAGCTTGGGTATGAGCTGTGCGATGTAGCCATTGAAAAGGAGCCTACGGGCCGTTATCTTCGGATCTATATCGATATCGAGCGAGAAGGCGGCGTCACTTTGGATGATTGCGAAAAATATCATCGTGCGGTGCAGCCTAGCCTGGAGGATTTTGACTATGATTTCCTGGAGGTATGCTCTCCCGGGATCGACAGGCCCTTGAAGAGTAAGCGGGATATTGAAAAATCCCTGGGCCTGCTGGTGGAAGCCAGGCTCTATAAGCCGGTGGACGGCAAAAAGGCCATCCAGGGCCTGCTCAAGGAAATGAATGATGAGCAAGTGGTGCTTTTGATTGGCGAAGAGGAAGCGTCTCTTCCACGGAAAGTGGTATCCCAGGTGCGCCTGGTGCCCGATCTGAGCGCCTTGGAAAATGAAGAAGAATAACTTATCAGCATAGATTGTAGAAAGCAGGGATCAGAAAAAATGGCACACAAGTCTGAAATGATGGATGCGATTGAAGCGCTGGCCAAGGCCAAAGATATCAGCGTGGATCAGATCGTAGAAGCGGTGGAGGAGGGCTGTAAGGCCGCCTATCGCCGGTATGTGAAGCGGGGCGTGAATGCGCCTATGAATCTTTCCGTGGTGCTCTCCCGGGAAAATGACGTGCAGATATTCGCCCGGAAAGTGGTTTCCGAGGAAGTGGAAGATGATAGCCAGCAGATTTCCCTGGAGGAGGCACGGGCCATCCGCCCTAATTATGAATTGGGCGATATCGTGGAAATCGATGTAACCCCTGCGGACTTTGGCCGCGTGGCCGCCCAGACCGCCAAGCAAGTGATGCTCCAGCGGCTGCGGGAAGCGGAGCGGGGCAAAATCTACGATGAATATATCGAAAAGGAAAACGAAATCCTCACCGGCATCGTGGAGCGGGTGGACGCCAAGGCCGTTTATGTGGAACTGGGCCGCACCGAAGGCGTGCTGGAAGCCAGCGAATTTATGCCTGGGGAAGAATACCGCCCCGGCGATCATATCAAGGTGTATGTACTCCAGGTGTATCGCTCCGGCCGCGATGTCGGCAAGGCTCCTCAGGTAGCCGTCAGTCGTATCCACACCGGGTTGGTGAAGCGCCTATTTGAAATGGAAGTGCCCGAAATCGCTACCGGTATCGTGCAGATCAAGTCCATCGCCCGGGAAGCCGGCAGCCGCACGAAGATGGCCGTGGCCTCCACCGATGCCCTCATCGATCCTGTGGGCGCCTGCGTAGGCCCCCGGGGCAGCCGTGTGGATAAGGTGGTATCCGAATTGAAAAACGAAAAGATCGATATCATCAAGTGGTCCCAGGATCCTGCCGAATTTGTGGCCAATGCCCTGAACCCCGCCCATGTGGTGAGCGTGTTCGTATCCGATAAGGAAAAGATCTGCCGCGTGGTGGTGCCGGATAATCAGCTTTCCCTGGCCATCGGCAAGGAAGGGCAGAATGCCCGCCTGGCCGCGAAACTCACCGGCTGGAAGATCGATATCAAATCCCAGACCCAGGTGGCCGAGCTCCTTCGCCAGGAAATGCCCGAGCTGCCCGAGGGTAACGGCCAGGTGATCGCCGATGAATATGAGGATGATTATCAGCTGCCCGTTCTGGATGACGAAATCGAGTAAGCAGAGGAGAAACTCATGAAGGAAAAAAAGGTACCCATGCGGATGTGTGTGGGCTGCCGGGAAATGAAGCCCAAGAAGGAATTGATCCGGGTGGTCAAATCCCCTGAAGGCGTCGTTTCCATGGATTTGACGGGGCGCAAGCCAGGGCGGGGTGCATATGTGTGCCGCTCTCAGGAATGCTTAAAGCGCGCCATCAAGCAAAAGCAGTTGGAGCGCGCATTTGAATGCGCGCTGGGCGAAGAAACACATGCCCAGCTGCTAAAGGAACTGGAATTGCTGGAGGGGCAGGAATGACCCCCATCAGCGGCCTGCTGGGCCTTTGCAGCCGGGCAGGGCAGATCACCCTGGGAACGGATATGGTGATTCAGGAAATCCGCTCGGGGAGAGCGGGGCTGGTGCTGCTGGATGAAGGGGCATCCCAGGGAACAAAGAAAAAAATTTCCGATGCCTGCGCGTATCGGAGCGTTCCTTTGCATAGGATGCCTGAGGGGGAAATCGACCGGGCCTGCGGCAAGGATGGCCGCATGGCAGCGGCGGTGAGGCCCGGAAAGCTGTGCCAGCAAATGATTCTTTTGTTATCCCAGCCGGGAGAAGCCGGCAATCACGAATAAATATCGCAATACAATGACAAATGCGGGGGTGCAAGCGTCGAATGACCAAGGTAAAACTGACTGAAGCCACGAAAGAAATTAATCAGCAGGCGGGCGTGATTCTGGAAGAAGCAGCTCGTATCAGAAGGAATATTGAAAACGTGCTGCAGACTCTGCGCAAGCAGGAAGCCAAATTCCAGCGCGAGGAAGAGGAAGAGCGCGCCCGGAAGCGCCAGGAAGAGCAGCATCTGCTCGCCCAGCAGCATACCAAGGCATGGACGATGCCCGATGAGGAGGAAGCAGAGGCCAAAGCCCCCGCTGCGCCTGCGCTTGAAGAAAAGAAGGAAGAGCCTGCCAAGAAGGCTGAAAAGCCCGCGGTGAAGAAGGAAGAAGCCCCCAAGGCCGAAAAGGCCCAGGAGGCCGAAAAGCCTGCCGCCAAGAAGGAAGAGGCCCCCAAGGCTGAAAGGAACGCGGAAGAGAAAAAGCACGCGGCCAAGAAGGAAGAAGCGCCCAAGGCTGAAAAGCCTGTGGAAGAAAAGCCTGCTCCCAAGAAGGAAGAGGCCCCCAAGGCTGAAAAGCCTGTGGAAGAAAAGCCTGCTCCCAAGAAGGAGGAAGCGCCCAAGGCTGAAAAGCCTGTGGAAGAAAAGCCCACTCCTAAGAAGGAGGAGGCACCCAAAACCGAAAAGCCTGCGGAGGCTCCCAAGGCTGCGGCTCCTGCTGCTGCACCTCAGCAGCAGCCCCGTCCAGCCGCTGCTCCCCAGCAGCAGCGTCCGGCCCCCGGCACTAATCGTCCCCAGGGCCCCTATGGCCGCCCCGCCAATCCCCAGCAGGGCCAGGGCGGGCCTTATGGCCGTCCTGCCAATTCCCAGGGCCCCTACGGCCGCCCCGCCAATCCTCAGCAGGGCCAGGGCGGGCCTTATGGCCGTCCTGCCAATCCCCAGGGCCCCTATGGCCGCCCCGCCAATCCCCAGCAGGGTCAGGGTGGCCCCTATGGCCGTCCTGCCAATGCGGGCCAGCAGCCCTATGGCCGTCCCGCCGCTCCCGGCGGTCAGTATGGCCGTCCTGCCGGCGGCCCTGGCGGCGCACCCGGTGGAAACCGTCCCCCCATGGGTGGCGGTGCTCCCCGTCCCCAGGGTGGCGGCAATCGCCCCATGGGCGGCGGTATGGGCCGCAGAAGCGCGCCTGAGCTCACCCCTGTGGTGGAAAAGGAACGGGTCAGCAATTACGATCCCAATAAGAAGCAGTATATCCGCCAGCACGATCCGGAGCATGTGGCCAAGAACCGCAAGCAGCTGGTGAAGGAATCCTTCAACGGCTACGATGATGAAACCGTGCGCGGCGGCAAGCGCGCCCGGGCCAGCAAGAAGCAGCCCTCCGTCCAGCAGATGATGGCCCCCATCAAGATCGAAAAGGCCTATATGACGGCGGAGACCATCACCGTAAAGGATCTGACCGAGCGCATCGGCAAGCCCGCCGGTGAAATCCTCAAGAAGCTGCTGATGCTGGGCATCATGTCCAACATCAACTCCGAACTGGACTTTGATACCGCTTCCCTGGTCTGCTCCGAATTTGAAGTGGAACTGGAAATGAAGCTGGATAAGACGGCGGAAGACGCCCTGTCCGAAGCCAATGTGGAAGACGCGGAAGAAGATCTTCAGCCCCGTCCTCCTGTTATCACCATCATGGGCCACGTTGACCACGGCAAGACCAGCCTGCTGGACTATATCCGCAAGGCTCACGTGACCACCACCGAAGCCGGCGGTATCACCCAGCATATCGGCGCTTATACCGTGAAGCTGGACGGCCGCCAGATCACCTTCCTGGATACTCCCGGCCATGAGGCCTTCACCGCTATGCGTATGCGCGGCACCCAGGCCACCGACATCGCCGTGCTGGTGGTGGCCGCAGATGACGGCGTGATGCCCCAGACCATTGAATCCATCAACCATGCCAAGGCTGCCGGCGTGCCCATCGTGGTGGCCATTAATAAGATGGATAAACCCACCGCCAATCCCGACCGCATCATGCAGGATTTGACCAAGTATGATCTGGTGCCCGAGGATTGGGGCGGCGAAACCATCATGGTGCCCGTGAGCGCTCTGACCGGCGATGGCGTAGAGGATCTTCTGGAAATGATCCTGCTCCAGGCCGATGTGCTCCAGCTGCGTGCCAACCCCAACCGTATGGCCACCGGCGTTATCATCGAAGCCAAGCTGGATAAGGCCCGCGGCCCCCTGGCTACTGTGCTGCTCCAGAACGGTACTTTGAAGGTGGGCGATAATATCGTTGCCGGTATGGCTTCCGGCCGCGTGCGCGCCATGCTCAATGACCGTGGCGAACGGGTGCAGACCGCCGGCCCCTCCACCCCCGTGGAAATTGCCGGCTTTACCGATGTGCCCTTGGCCGGCGATGAAATGCTGGCCGTGGCGGATGACCATCTGAGCCGTCAGGTAGCTCAGGAACGCCGGGATAAGGAAAAGGCCGCCCGGGTGAATGCCTCTGCCAAGGTATCTTTGGATAACCTGTTTGCCGGCATCGCCGAGGGCAAGGTGCAGAATCTGAATATCATCGTGAAGGCCGATGTGCAGGGCTCCGTGGAAGCTGTGAAGCAGGCGCTTGAAAAGCTGAGCACCGATGAAGTGAAGATCCGCATTCTCCACTCCGCCGTAGGCGCCGTCACCAAGGATGACGTGAACCTGGCATCTGCTTTCAACGCCATCATTATCGGCTTCAATATCCGCCCCGATGCCACTGCCCGGGAAGCTGCGGAAAAGGAAGAAGTGGATATCCGCCTCTACCGCATCATCTACCAGGCCATCGAGGATGTGGAAAAGGCCATGAAGGGCTTGCTGGCCCCCGAATTCAAGGAAAATCTGCTGGGCCATGCTCAGGTGCGAAACGTGTTCAAGATCACGGGCTCCGGCACCATTGCCGGTTCCTACGTCACCGATGGCAAGGTGCAGCGCAATGCATCTGTGCGCCTGCTGCGTGATAATGTGGTGGTCTTTGAAGGCAAGCTTTCCTCCCTCCGCCGTTTCAAGGATGACGTGAAGGAAGTGGCTTCCGGCTATGAATGCGGCATCGGCCTGGAAAACTACAACGACGTCAAGGAAGGCGACGTTGTGGAATGCTTCGTAATGGAAGAAATTGAACGATAACGAGTAATATTTGCGGGAGGAGGCTTTTATGTTAAAAGCACCCTCCCGCCCCCTCCCGAAAACCAATTAGGAAATATGGAGCATTCATAGAGCTACTGTTTTCCCGTCACCTTTGCGATACACGCTGGGACAAACCTATTGGTTAGCCCGGATGGCCGTATGTGCAAGAAAAAAGATTGGCTTTCTGGGGGAGAGCGCGAGAGGGGGTATCTTTCCCCATGGAAAGATATCCCCTCTCGCAAAAAAAGAAAGGAACTCTCATGGCAAGTTTTCGTATTGACCGCATTTCCGAGGAAGTGCGCCATGCTATCGATGCCATTATCCGGGAAATGAATGACCCCCGGATCGGCGGCACCTATTGCATTACCCGTGCAGATGTAACCCGCGATCTTCGCTTTGCCAAGGTGTATGTGAGCATCCTGGAGGATGAAAAAGCGGATGATATGATCAAGGCCCTGAAAAAAGCGGCGGGCTTTATTCGCCGTGAATTGGGCATGCGGGTGGATTTGCGCTACACCCCCGAACTGCTCTTTGAGCGGGATCGGAATATTGCCTACGGCGTGCATATCGCCCAGGTGCTGCGGGATGTGGCGCCTAAGGAGGAAGAAAATGACGGGGATTAAGCCTTTTGCTTGCTCCCAAATGCTGTCCGTGCTCAAAAGTGCGAACAGCATCTTGCTTTGCACCCATATTTCTCCGGATGGCGATGCCATCGGTTCCACGCTGGCCATGGGCCTTTGCCTCAAAGCCATGGGCAAGCAGATTACGCTGGCCTGCGCCGATCAGGTGCCCGACCGGCTGAAATTTTTGCCTGCTTCCCAAGAATTTGTACAGGCTGAGGCGCTGGAAAATTGTGCGTTTGACGTGGCCTTCGCCATTGATGCTGCCGATCTTGGCCGCCTGGGGGCATGCAGGGAAGTATTTGAAAAAGCGCCTGTCACCATTCAGATCGATCATCACGGCACCAATCCCGGCTATGCCATGCTCAATGAGGTGGACGAGCATGCGGCTGCGGCGGGCTGCATTATTTTGAGGGCGCTGCTGGCCCTGGAAGCGGAAATAACCCCGGCAATTGCTCAATGCCTGTATGCTGCCATCAGCACGGATACCGGCAACTTCTGCTTTAACAATACCGATGAAGAGGCATTTGCCTGCGCTTCCTATTTAATGGCGGCGGGATTGCCGTTAAATGATACGGCGCGCACATTGCATCTCATCCGGGAAGAGCCCCATGTGCGCCTGCTTGGCCGGGCGCTGATGAGCCTTCGTCGGTTTGCTGATGGTAAATGCGCTGGGATGCGCCTTTCCCATCAGGATTATCTGGATGCAGGCGCGGGCGGGGAGCATACCGATAAAATCGTCAATTACGCCATGGATATGGCCGGGGTGGAGATTGCGTATCTGGTGGATGAGCGGGAAATGGGCTTTAGCAAAATCAGCCTGCGGGCCCAGCCTCCCCGGGATGTGGCGGCCATCGCCAGAAAATTTGGCGGGGGCGGCCATGTGCTGGCCGCCGGCTGCCGATGTGCCATGGCGCCGGAGGAAGCCTGCCAAGCGCTGGAAACGGAAATTCTGGCCCAGTTAAAGGAGCAAGCATGAATGGATTTTTAAATTTGCTCAAGCCTCCGGGCATGTCCTCCGGCACGGCGGTGGCCATTATGAAGCGCCTGACCGGAGAAAGGGTGGGCCATGCCGGCACTTTGGACCCGGAAGCAGCGGGGGTGCTGCCCATTATGGTGGGCAGAGCCACCCGGCTCCTGGATTATTTTGTGGATAAGAGCAAAAGCTATGTGGCAGAGATCGCCTTTTCCGGGGCCACCGATACCCAGGATGCCCAGGGTGTGGTGACGGAAAAAGGAAAGCGGGTGCCCGCCCGGGAGGAAATCTTAGCAGCGCTTCCCGCCTTTACCGGCACCATTCTCCAGCGCCCGCCGGCCTATTCGGCGGTGAAGCGGGGCGGGGTACCCCTGTATGCCTTGGCGCGAAAAGGGGAAATGGTGGTCGCCAACGCCCGGGAAACCCTGATCCGCTCTTTGGAATTGGGAGAAAAAACGGGGGAGGACGGCTACATGCTTTCCGTAGATTGCGGGGGCGGCACCTATATCCGCACCCTGTGCCACGATTTGGGCCAGGCGCTTCATGCCCCTGCTCATATGCGCTTTTTGCTTCGCACCCGCGCCGGGGCCTTTTCTTTGGATGGCGCGGTTACAATCGAGGAAGCGCAGCAGGCGAAAGAGGAAGGGCGGCTGGAGCAGTTGCTTTTGCCCCTGGATTATCCCCTGCAGGGATATCTCCGGGTGATTATTCCTCAGCGATATCAGAAAATGGCCAGAAACGGGAGCAAGCTGCCTGTGTCCCTGGCGCCGGATTTGCTCCAAGGGGAAAGATGCCGCATCTATGATGGGAATACTCTGCTGGGCATAGGCCGCCTGGCGGGAGATGAAATACGCTTTGACGTAGGATTAATAGGAGGAGATTCATGATGGATATTCGGGAACAACTCTCTAAGGTACGCTGCTTCTTGCTGGATATGGACGGCACCTTCTATCTGGGCGATAATCTGATTGAGGGATCTTTGGATTTTCTGGATGCTCTGGAGCGCACCGGCCGCAAGTGCCTCTTCCTCACCAATAACTCTTCCAAATCCGGCACGGTATATGAAGCCAAGCTGGCCCGGATGGGCGTGCCGGAAAAATTCCGCAAGGTATTGACCAGCGGCCAGGCTGCTGCCAACTACGTGACCCATAAGTATCCCGGCAAGAAGGCCTTTCTGCTGGCCAATGAAGTGATGACCAAGGAATTCATCGAAATGGGCGTGGAAGTGGACCAGGAAAACCCCGATTATGTGCTCATTGCCTTTGATACTGAATTGGATTATAAAAAGATGTGCATGCTGTGCGATCATGTGCGCAATGGCCTGCCCTACATTGCCACCCATCCCGATTATAACTGCCCCACTGAAACGGGCTTCATTCCCGATATCGGCGCCACCATCGCTTACGTGAAGGCCAGCACCGGCCGGGAACCTGACCTGGTGATCGGCAAGCCCAACAGCGGCATCGTGGAAGAAACGCTGCGAGTGACGGGGCTGAAAAAGGAAGAACTGGCCATGGTGGGAGATCGCCTCTATACAGATGTGGCTACCGGCGTGAACTTTGGCATGGTGAGCATTCTGGTGATGAGCGGCGAAACCACAGCTGAAATGGCGGCGGAATCCTCCGTAAAGCCCGCCCTCACCTTTGGCAAGCTGGCGGATATGATTCCTTACCTGTAAGGAGAAAATATGAGCAAGATTGTGCGCAATGCGCTGATCGGGCTTTTCTGGATCGCCGTATGGTGGATCGCAGCAGCAGCGGTGGGATTGCCATTGCTGCTGCCAGGGCCTGGGGATACCCTCAGCGCCCTTTTTCGCTTGATGAAAACGTCTGCGTTCTGGCAGAGCACTTTTTCCACCCTGCTTCGGGTGGCTTGCGGCTACGGATGCGCGGTGGTGCTGGGAATTCTGCTGGCCATTGGCTGCCATTTTATCCGGGTGATGGAGGCGCTTATGTCCCCCATCCGCTCGGTGATTAAAGCGACCCCAGTTTCATCCTTTATTATCCTGGTGCTTTTGTGGATCAGCAAAGGCACGGTGCCGGCCTTCATTTCCTTTTTGATGGTATTGCCCATTATCTGGACGGCTGTGCAGGAAGCCCTGCGGGCTACCGATGGGCAGCTTCTTGAAATGACCCAAGCATATCATTTCACCCCCGCCCAGCGGTTGCGCTATCTTTACGCGCCCTCTGTAAAGCCCGGGCTGGCGGCCTCCTGCATTACTGGGCTTGGCTTTGCCTGGAAATCGGGGATTGCAGCGGAAGTGATCGCTCTGCCCCTTTTTTCCGTGGGCACCAATCTGTATAACGCGAAGATTTATCTTGAAAGCGCAGATCTTTTTGCCTGGACGTTTACGGTGATCCTTTTGTCCATCGCGCTGGAAGCGATGTTGAAAAAGGCCCTGGGGCGGCTGAAGGGAGGCGCGGCATGATTAGCTTTGAAAACGTAAAAGCCGGCTATCCCGGAAAAGAAATTTTTCAGGGTCTATCGCTTCGGTTTCCTGAAAAAGGCGCGGTGGCGCTGATGGGGCCATCGGGCCTGGGGAAAACCACGCTGCTTCGGCTGGTGGCAGGGCTGCTGAAGCCGGAAAGCGGGAAAATCAGCGGAACGGAGGGAAAGAAAATTTCTTTCCTCTTCCAGGAAGATCGATTGCTTCCCTGGATTTCGGCCCAAAAGAATGTGGAATTGGTAAGTGATCGGGACACAGCGACTTATTGGCTGCATCAGATGGAAATTGAAAATCCCGCCCTGTATCCCCGGGAAATGAGCGGAGGAATGCAGCGGCGGGTGTCTTTGGCCCGGTCCCTGGCCTTTGGGGGAGATATTCTTTTGCTGGATGAGCCTTTTAAGGGCCTGGATGAAGGGCTGCGGGCGCGGGTTGCAGGGCGCATCCGGGGCAGCGCACCTTTCATTCTCCTTTCCATTCACGATCGGGAAGAAGCGGCGCTGATGGGGGCGGAGATCTGGGAGCTGGAAGCGCTGCTGAGAAAGTGAAATCATTCTGCCTTGGGAATCTGCACGAATGTGGGGCTATGCCCGGTGGCAGGCAGATAACGCTCAAAAAAATCATCCATAGCAAGGCGGATCGATGCGGTGTTCACGCAAGGGTGGCACCCCAATTGATCCGCTTTTTTGATATCCTCATCTACAATCAGGCGCACGTCCCGGGCGCTTTCAAACAGCAGTCCCATGGGGCTGACGGCGCCGGGGGAGAGATGAAGGCGCCGCTCCATTTCCTCGGTCGGCCCGAAGGTGAGCCGGGGTACCCCCAGCTGATGAGATACATCCTTGGTTTTGAATTGCTTGGTTTCCTGGATCATCAGCAAATAGAATTTGGTCTTTTGTGTGTTGCACAAAAATAAATTTTTACAGATTTCCCCGCCCAACGCCCGGTCGATGGCCAGGCAGTCCTCCATGGTGTGCACGGGCTCATGATCGATGCGGAAAAAGGGAATGCCCAGGGATTCCAAATAGCGGTAAACCGCCTCTTCATTTTCAGGCCGATGGCCATCCGGGGTGCCGGAATGCAGGGTATACATGGCTTTCTCCTTGGAAGGAACGGCTGAGTTTTGTAATCAGTTCCTTTTGATCATTATTATACGGCGATTGGTTTGATTTGTAAAGGATGGGCATCTGATAACCATAAGAGCAATAAAAAAACAGTATTTTTTCCATTTTATCATGTTTTTGTGGCTTATGTCATGTTTTTTCTCTTGATAATTATAGCAATTAACAGTATAATGACAACATATGGCCAAAGTGTAAACAACATCTTCCCCCGGGAAGACAAGGAGGTCAAGGTATGTCAACGGTGAACAACACGACTCTACTTACTCATGAGGCCCCGAAGCACATTCGGTTCCTTCGTGCGGTCAAGAAGCACAAGCTGCACCTGCTGATGATCGTGCTGCCCATCCTGCAGTTCATCATCTTCAAGTGGGGCCCTCTCTATGGCGTCCAGCTGGCTTTCAAGAACTTCAAGATTTTGAAGGGTATTGAAGGTTCTCCTTGGGTTGGCTTTGCCCAGTTTGAGCGCCTGCTTACCAGCTACGACTTTGGTCAGGTATTCTCCAATACCTTGATCCTGGCCGTGCTGAACTTTGTATTCGGTTTCCCGGCCCCCATCCTGCTGGCCCTGATGCTGAATGAACTTCGCGGCACCAAGTTCAAGAGAGTCACCCAGACCATCAGCTACCTGCCTCACTTCGTATCCTGGGTTATCTTGACCGGTATCTTCATGGATGTGCTCTCTCCTTCCCGCGGCCCGGTTGCTGCCATCTTTAAGGCCTTTGGCGCTACTCCCATCTACTTCCTGGGTGACCCCCGCTACTTCCGCGGCACATTGGTTGTCACCAACATCTGGAAGGGCATCGGCTGGGGCTCCATCGTGTATCTGGCCGCTTTGGGCAGCGTGAATGAAGAGCTTTATGATGCCGCCAACGTGGACGGCTGCGGTCGCTGGAAGCGCATCTGGCACGTGACCCTCCCCGGCATCACCCCCACCGTGACCATTATGATGATCATGGCCGTGGGCAACCTGGTGGACGATAACTTCGACCAGATCTTCAACCTTCTCAACCCCGCCGTTTACAGCGTGGGCGACGTGCTGGGCACCTACATCTACCGTGAAGGTGTTACCAACATGAACTACAGCTATTCCACTGCTGTCGAACTGTTCCGCAACGTGCTGTCCCTGATTCTGGTTGTTTTCGCCAACACCGTTTCCAAGCGCGTGAACGAATACGGCTTGTGGTAAGGAGGGAAAGAATCATGACTGCGATCGCTAAGAAAGAAAAGGCCCCCAAAGCCAATAACCGTATTTACGAAAGCAAGGGCGAGCCGATTTTCCAGGCTGTGCTGGTGATCATCTTCATCCTGATGAGCATCACTTTCATTTATCCCTATCTGCACGTATTGGTAAACTCCTTTGAAGACCCCGACTTCGCTTCTGCTTCCGGCTTCCGCTTCTTCCCCACCAAGCCTACCGCGGACGCCTACATCCATATGTTCAATACCGACTACCTCTGGAGCGGCTATTGGAACACCATCAAGGTGTGCTTCCTGGGCTGGGCTCTGAGCATCTCCGGCGTTGTGCTGGCTGCCTATCCCCTGTCCAAGAAGGACCTGCCCATGCGCGGCCTGTTCACCTTCATCATCGTAACCACCATGTTTGTGTCCGGCGGTATGATCCCCACCTTCCTGCTGGTGAACAATACTCTCAAGCTGGGCAACACCTACTGGGCCATCCTGCTGCCCTCCTGTATCAGCGTATCCCACGTGGTAATCGCACGTAACTTCTTCATGGGCCTGCCCGCCGAGCTGGAAGAAGCCGCCACCATCGACGGCGCCAACAGCTGGCAGATCCTGTGGAAGGTGATGCTGCCCCTGAGCACTCCCGTGCTGGCCACCATCAGCCTGTGGGTTGTGGTAAGCAACTGGAACGCTTACTTCAACTGCCTGCTCTACATCACCGATTCTTCCAAGTATGTGCTCCAGGTGGTGCTCCGCCGCATCATCCTCACCGACTCTGCCGAAATGACCCGTGCGGATGATACCATCGCTTCTACCCTCAATACCGATACCACCACCCTGCGTGCTGCTTCCATCATGCTGGCCACCGTGCCGATTCTGTGCGTGTATCCCTTCGTGCAGAAGCATTTTGCCAAGGGTATGCTGATGGGCTCCCTAAAGGGCTAATTCCTGGTTGGATGGCGCTATGCGCCTGAAGATATAATTTAAAGGAGGAAACCCCAATGAAGAAACTGGTTGCTCTGCTTCTGGCTGCGATCCTGCTGCTGAGCGCCACTGCCGCTCTGGCGGAAGTGGATCTGTCCAAGTATGTGGACGATGAATCTCAGAAGATCACCATCGCCTGGATGGCCGGCCATGACACCACCGAAGTGAACAAGGAAGACCCCGTACTGCTGTACCTGAATGAAAAGTACAATGTGGACATCCAGCCCATGTTCCTGGATCGTTCTAACTACTTTGAACTGCTCACCACCCGCATCATGAGCGGCAATTTCCCTGACGTGTTCCTGCTGGAAAATGCTTCTCAGTTCTCCACCATGGTGGGTGAAGAAGTGTGCCTGGAGCTGGATATCGAGCTGATCAAGAAGTACATGCCCGAATCCTACGAGTGGCTGATGGAATATGACCCCACCTGCTTCTACAATGTTTCCGTGGACGGCAAGATCTTCGGTCTGCCCCGCGTGAACATGGACGGCGGCTACAACTACGCTCCCTTCTGGCGCAAGGACTGGCTGGAAAAGTTCGGCTACACCGATGGCGCTGTGCCCATGACCCTGAAGGAATGCGAAGAAGTATTCTACAAGTTCGCCAATGAAGACCCCGATGGCAACGGCGTGAAGGATACCTACGCCCTGTCCAACACCGGTATGCTGCCCATCTACGGCTGCTTCGGCGCTCTGCCCGATCGCTGGGTGGAAGCTGAAGATGGCTCCCTGGTATACGGCGCTGTGGCTCCCGGCATGCGTGATGCCCTGGCCCTGCTGCGCAAGTGGTATGCTGATGGCCTGATCGACCCCGAATTCATCACCGGTGAAAACCAGGGCGGCCACTGGTCCCTGTCCGTGCCCTTCGAACTGGGCCAGATCGGTTTCTCCTCCTCCGGCGCTTTCTATCAGCTGGAGCCCGACTTTGACGGCCCCACCGACGAATTGACCGGCAAGGGCAGCGAATTCCAGTATGGTAAGACCGTGCGTACCTTCGCTGCTCAGAACAGCTACGAAGATCAGTTCATCATTGGTTACAACCCCACCGGTTTCGAAGGCAAGTATGAAAAGTTCCAGGGCGGCGATTCCTGGGGCAAGACCACCAGCGAAGCTGTTGTGTTCTCCTACAAGCTGAAGGACGATCCTGCCAAGCTGGTTCGCATCCTGAAGGTCATCAATGACCTGGGCTCCAACTATGACACCTGGGCCCGCATCTATAAGTGGGACCTGAACGTGTTCGATACCAACTGCTACGAATACGACGAACTGATGGGTTATATGCCCGTGAACGATTACGCTCGCGATACTACTTACGGCGATACCCATACCAACATGTTCAACACCCTGCAGCCCCCGCACTTCAAGGCCAAGGTTGAACCCGCCCGTTATGGCTGGGCCAACGAAATGCCCATGTTCCACACCGGCGGCTACTCCCGCGTGCTGCTGCCCGTTACCACTGCTGCTCAGGTTGAGTACAGCGGCGATCTGACCAAGCTGCGTGAAACCGTCTTCATGGAAGTTATCACCGGCAAGAAGACCCTGGAAGACTACGACAAGTTCGTGAAGGATTGGTATGCTCGCGGCGGCGAACAGTGGACCAAGGAAGCCAACGAATGGTGGTCTGCTAACGCGAAGTAATTCTGCGTTACAAAAATGGAGAGTCCTCGAAAGAGGGCTCTCTTTTTGCATGAAAAAGCCTTCCTCCGAAGAGAAAGGCGCTGGATTGAATCAGGCTTTATTTTTCTTCCACCGACCATGCGCACACCCGGGGCCGAATGGGGCAGGACGCGCAAGGGGGATGGCCGTTCATGCCTTCCTTCAGCCCACGCTCAATGATGGGATAGCCTTCGGAAAGCTTGTACATGGTCACCGTAGCATTGCCGATTTTGATTTTGCGATCAATTGCCGCCATTCGCTCTTCATAGAGGGCAGGCTCATCAATAGGGCACCGGCTGCCTCGCCAGGACCAGGTGTGGGCGGTGGTTTCGGTGCCGTCCGCCAGCCGAATGGGGTATACCTCTCCCCGGAGATTCAGGCAAGGAGAACCCAGGCAGCATTCCACATGGTGGTGGAAGGTGTTGCGGTTGTAGCCCACCCCCAGCAGCAGGCAGTAGCCCCCATCCTCCATAAGCCTGCCCAGGGGAGAATCGGGCCCCAGGGCGGAGGTTTTCTGGTGGTCATCGGTATAGCGATGGGCGTTCTTGCCCCAAGCGGCAAAGGCATGGGTGGGATTGATGCTCCGGCACACGCCCTCCCGCCGCCAGAAGGTATCCGGGATGATGCCGTTGGTGGTGGGAGTGTGGGCCACATCCCAGATGCCGCCCTCATTGTAGATGGCGTTATGGTTAAAGGAGGGCATCATCAGGGCGCCTTCCGGGGTGATGAGCTCCATGAGTGCGTCAATCACTGCATCGGCCCCGCCCTCCACATGGCCAAAGCTTTTCAGGGAAGAGTGAACGATCAGCTTCATCTCGGCATGAATGCCCAATTCGGAAAATTTCTGTTTAAGAAGCTCCTTGGTTACGATGACTTTGCTTTCCAGTTCCATATTTCCGTTCCCTTTATTTGGTCGGTTTTTCTGATGCTTTTCTTGAAAACGCCAGCACGTTTTCTACATGGCTGCTATGGCAAAACATATCCACGCTCTGGCATCGGATTACTTCATAGCCGTGGGCGCAAAGATACTTAGCGTCCCGGGCCTGGGTGGCCACATCGCAGCTGACGTATACCACCCGCTTGGGGCCGGCCTCCACAATGGCGGCCAGCACCGCTTCCTCGCAGCCCTTCCGGGGCGGATCCAGTACCACTGCATCCATGCGCAGGCCCTGGCTTACCAATTGAGGCAACAGGGTTTCCGAGGGCGCGGCATAAAATTCTACGTTTTCAACCCCGTTTCGGCGTGCATTTTCCTTGGCATCCTGAATGGCTTCCGGCACAATTTCGATGCCCACTACATGGCGGGCTTTCTTGGCCAGCATCAGGGAAATGGTGCCCGCGCCGCAGTAAAGATCGGCTACCCTTTCATCTCCGGTGAGCTCGGCAAAATCCAGAGCGGTTTGATACAGCTTCTCGGTCTGGACGGGGTTGATCTGGAAAAAAGAGAGGGGAGAAAGGGAAAATTTCAGGCCGCAGAGAGTATCCTCCAGGCGCGTTTCCCCAAAAAGCAGGCGATTTTCCAAGCCAAGAATCACATTGTCTCCCCGCTTATTGATATTCAGGTAAAGAGAAGCAAGCCCCGGTACCGCGGCCCTGAGCATCGCAATCAATTCCCGCTCGTGGGGCAGGGTATTCTGAGTGGCCACCACCACGGCCATCACCTGGCCCGTTCTGGATACCCGGGTCATCAAATGGCGGATCAGCCCGGTGCGGCTGCCCTCCTGATAGGGGAGAATGCGGAATTTTTCCATCCAGCGCCGGAACACGGAAAGCGCCAAATTGCTTTCCTCCTTGGCAATAAGGCAGCGATCCACATCTACGATGCGATGGCTGCGGGGAGCATAGAAACCAATCTGTATTCCTTCTCGCTGAGCCCCTACCGGCATGGCGGATTTATTGCGGAAATGCCAGGGATCCTCCATGCCAATCACCGGGGGCACCTCCACATCCAGGCCGCCCAGGCGCTTGAGCGCATCTCGTACCCGCTCCCGCTTCATTTCCAATGAGAGATTATAAGCCATATGCTGGCAGACGCAGCCGCCACATTTTTCATAATAGGGGCAGGGCGGTTGAACGCGGCTGGGGGAGGGGGAGAGCACCTGAAGGGTCTTTAAAAATGCATGGGTCTTTTCCACCCGCTGGGCCCGGGCGATTACCTGCTCTCCCGGCAGCGCATCCTGCACAAACAGGGTCATGCCATCCAGATGGGCAATGCCCATTTCGCCGCCAAAGCGCTCAATGGTTAAGGTGACTTCGTCGTTTTTTTTCAGCATAATGATCTCCTGGGGATGTTGTTTGATAGGCCAAGGTTTAATTTTCAAACACGGGGAAACCAGCGGATAAAAGATAAGATGAATATATCCGAGTTCGTTTTCTTGGGGAGGGTGCGGGAGGGGCCTTCTTTTTCAAAAGAAAGCCCCTCCCGCCCTCAATCATTCCTTCGTAATTCGGCGGGCTTCCATATAGTAGCGCTTTTCATTGGCTTCGCCCATGGAGAAGGTTTTCCGGGGCAGGGGGCCGCCCTTTTCCACGGCGGGGAAAAGCAAGGCCTTTTCCATGGCGGGGAGCAGAATGCCCACAGCGTGTTCCTCCGCCACAATATCCCGCACGGCTTCCTCGCCATGCACATAGTCCAGATTCAATTGCGCATCCTGATCCAACAGCTTTTGCACCGTGCCTACCGCCAGGGTATGCAAAGGGTGGGTGATCTTTAAGGGCAGATCCCCCGTTTCCGTAACCAGCACCAAATCCGGCTGCTCCAAGTCCAATACAGGTTCGGCTTCTTTCAGCAGTTCCTTCACATGGCTGGCCGTAGCGCCGAAGATCACCCGATGGATGGGCTCAAAAATCAGGGCGCTGTCATAAATATTATTCAATTCCACCATGGCAAAGCGGGCGGGATGATGCTCCCATTCGCTTTCAGGCAGGGCGGCCTTCACTTCCATCCAGTGCGCCTTGGCCGTGGCCAGGGAATGATTGCCGTCTCCCACGGCAAATTGAATGCCATTTTCGGGCAACTTTTCTTTCAGCGCCAGCAGCGCAGCAGCAATTTTTTCAAGATCCTCTTCCGCTTCCACTGCCCAGCCCTGGGCCCGGCCGCCATCCAGCATGAGTTTCACATCATAGAGGGGGCGCAGGGCATCGCGCTTTTCAAAAAGGGGCTCGATCACCGTGCGCTCCCGATCATCGCAGAGCAAAAGCACATGGGAAAGCTCCAATTCCGCTCTTCTTCTCACCTTCTGCCGCGGAGGAATGCGGGAAACGATGGTGCCCTCCGTGGGGCGAATGGGGGAATGAGAATCGGGAGAAAAATCATAGGCCTCCAGATCCACCGTGAGCACCAGCCCCAGCCGGGGGCCCGATTGGGTGGTGCGGCAAAGAAGCACCATGCCCTGCACCGCTTCTTTTAGGACTCCTTTTTCAAGATAATCCTTCATAGCGGCCTGGGCCAGGGGTACCCGCCGATCGCTTTCCTCCAGATAAGCTTCCGGAATGATCAAGCGAAGAGCCGAGGGCTTTTCGCCCACCAACCTTTCCGCTTCCTCCCATTTATCTTTCTGCGCCGTATACTGATCGCAGGCCACAACGGCCCATTTTTCCATGCTTTCTTCCGAACGGGGCAAGTAAAAAGCACCCGGCTTTACGCATAAATTCTTGAATGCATTCATGTTATTCGCCTCCATTCTCATGATACCAATTTGAGGGCGGAAGTGCAAGGGCTTTTGGCGTTTTTCCTGGGCCGGTTTGACTTTTTTTTTATGCCATGATAGACTAACGGTACACCATAAAAGGGAGGATGAAGCGGTGAGAATTTTTCGTTTTTTGCTCTGCACATTACTTTTGCTGATGATCGCCTTGAACGCCCTGGGGGAAACGAAGATTATTACCCTTACCTGCACCGGGGATATGCTGCCCGGCAGCAATGATAAGGTGAAAGTGGAAGAATATGCCTTCCAGCGGTATATTGAAAAATACGGCTACGGCTATCCCTTTGAAAAGCTGGAAAGCCTGGTGGGAAATGACGATATCACCCTGGTGAACCTGGAATGCGTGCTCAACGATACTGCTCCGAACCAGACCAGCCGCTATCGCTTCCGGGGGCCTACGGATTATGCCAAGATTTTTACCGCCTGCAGCATCGAAGTGGCCAATTTGGCCAATAACCACTATGCGGACTTTGGAAAGGAAGGCCATAATTCCACCGTCGCGGCGCTGGAAGCGGAGGGGATCAAATACTGCGGTTCCACGGAATACGGCAACTACGCCTGCTTTGTGGAGGTGGACGGCATCAAAATTGGCTTTATTGGCGTATTGCCCCTGTATCACAAGGATCACGCCAAGGAAGTGGAAAAGCTGGCCAAGAACCTCCAGGCCGAGGGCTGCCAGGTGATCGTGGCCTCTCTTCACTGCGGAACTGAGTATAACGAAATTCACGGCAATATCCACGATTCCTATGCCAAGAAATTAAAGGGCTATGGGGTGAATATTATTGTGGGCAATCATCCCCATGTGCCCCAGGGTGTCAACGTATTTGACGGCATCACCCAGATTTATTCTTTGGGCAATTCCTCCTTTGGGGGCAATACTGGCGTAGATGAGGAAGTGCATTGCATTCAGAGCGCCATCGCCCAATTTGCCTTGCATTTTGAGGATGGGAAATATGTAGGCCATCAATTGACCCTCTGGCCCATCCACATCAGCGGCGTTTCCCCGGAAAACAACTATCAGCCCGTGCTGGTGGAAGGGGATGCGGCCCAGGTGGTGATGAAGAAAATCCAGAAGGATACTTCATTTAAACTCAATCCTTATGTGGACGGCCAGGGCGCGGTGCAGGATTTTGTGCCTTGGGGAAAGTAAGGAACCATTGAGGGGCGCTGCCCCTTCATCCCGCCAGGGACAGTCATCTCTGGACCGGTTCCGGACATACTTATTCACATTTGCAAATAACGCGTCGGTGCAGTGCCATGTGACGAATATCGTCCACGGGCAGGTTGGCGAATACGCCGCCAGCCGGATGCTTTGCATCCGGGGAAACGAGAAAAAATGCCGGTTGGAGAAAGCTTGCTTTCTCCAACCGGCATTTTCTCGTTTTGATTGTGCCCGTGAAATCGTTGTTTCGTTCTCAAAGCTTCATGCGCATTCACGCAGCATGGAGAACATGCTCCTGTCGCATACTGGAGTCCAGAGGACGATGTCCTCTGGCGCGGGGTACAGGGGCCGCGGAGGCCCCTGCTCCGGGCGAGAAGCCCCCTGCCTATTCATCGCTCTGCTTCCGATATGCCCGGGGAGACATGCCGAAGGTGTTCATGAACTGGCGGTTGAAGCCGGATACGTCCTGATAGCCTACGGAAAAAGCGATCTGGGTGATGGGGGTATCGGTGAGCAAAAGCAGCTGCTGGGCCTTTTTCATCTGGCAGGTGTGAATATATTGCTGGGGGGATTGTCCCATCACCTGATGAAAGGCTCGGCGGAATGGCGCAGGGCTCAGGGCGCAGGATTCCGCCATGCGGGATACCCGGGGCAATTCTCCCTGGCTCAGGGCCTGCTCCACCAGGGAGAGGGCGGGGGAAAGCCGGTCAAATTGATGGCTGGATTTTAATTTCAGCCGGGGCAATTGCTGGGATTCCCCGGCCAATTCCTCAATCAGGGTGCACAGACAGGAAAGCCGCCTTTTTTCATCCTCTATCTGAATCAGCCGGGCAATCAATTCCACAATCAAAGGATAACGCTCCCGGGAAATCACGCCATACAACCCCATGCTGGTATCCCATAGCCTTTCCAGTCGGGCCAGATCAGGCGCACCCCAGGCACTGAGCAGCAAAAGGGGATCCAGATTCATCCAGAGCCATCGGCTGCGCTCGCTGCCCTCGCTGCGGTTCAAATGCCGCTGAAAGGGGAAAATTACCTGGGCATCCCCGGCTGAATAGGAAAATTCTTTATCTTCCACGATACAACTACCCTTGCCGCTGAAGCAAAAGCCAAGCTCCAGATTGGAATGAAAATGCAGCTGGGTGATATCAAAGATATCCAGGGCATAGGGCTCCCGGCCCGGGGTGCCCAGCCAATTGCTCATAACGGGGACATAATGAGATGGAAGAGATGCTTTTGAGCGATTTAGCATAGTATTTCTCCTAATAAACATAGAAAAATAGGCTTTTTTGCATTATACTAAAATTACAGAAAAACCGCAAGAGGAGGAATATCATGATTTATCTTTCCAAGGAAGAATTGCGCGATCGTATTTATGCCTGCTGGATCGGAAAAAATATCGGCGGCACCCTGGGTACCCCCTACGAAGGCACCCGGGAGCTTCTGGATATTGAGGGCTTTGCCTCCGCTGCCGGCGAGCCTTTGCCCAATGACGATCTGGATCTGCAGTTGGTGTGGCTGCGGGCGGTGAATGATCTGGGCCCCGACGCCATCAACAGCAAGGTGCTGGGAGAATACTGGACCAGCTTCATCAACCCCAACTGGAATGAATATGGCGTATGCAAAGCCAATATGCGCCAGGGCATCCTTCCTCCCATGAGCGGCGAATACAATAATACGCTCTGGCGGAATTCCAACGGCGCCTGGATCCGTACGGAGGTGTGGGCCTGTCTGTATCCTGCCTGCCCCGAAAAGGCCATTCGTCTCTCCTATGAGGACGCCAGCGTGGATCACGGCTTTGGAGAAGGCACCTATGCCGCGATTTTTGTGGCCGCCGTGGAAAGCGCCGCATTCGTAGTAAAAGATTTTAATCAGCTGCTGGATATCGGCCTTTCCAAGATCCCGGATGATTGCCGGGTGGCCCGTGCCATCAATCTGGTGCGCAAGGCTCACGCTGAGGGTATCGATTGGAAAACCTGCCGGGAAATGATCGTGAAGGACAGCGAGGATCTGGGCTGGTTCCAGGCCCCTGCCAATGTGGCCTATGTGGTGCTGGGCCTGCTCTATGGCGAATGCGATTTCAAAAAGAGCATGATCCTGGCCATTAACTGCGGCGATGATACCGACTGCACCGGCGCCACTCTGGGCTCCATTCTGGGCATCAAGGACGGCATGGCAGGTATCCCCAAGGATTGGATGGCCTATATCGGCGAAGGCATCAAGAGTATCTGCCTCACAAACGGCCACGGCGCCTATCCCCAGGATTGCACCACCCTCACCGACTGCATCCTCAGCCTGCTGCCTGTCACTTTGCGGGAAACCAATAACCAGATTATGATGAAAAAGTATATGCCCCATCGTTACAATGGCAAGGGCGTACAACTGGCAGAAAAGACCGACCTTTCCGAGATGAATGTAAAGGACTTCTACGGCAATGAATTTGCCCTGTCCCTGGCGGCCCGGAAGCACTATTCCTACACCATCGAGGGCATCTATGCCAGCGTGCTGGTGGAATTTGATGAAAAGCCCCAGATCGCTCCCGGCGGCACTTTGACCGGCATGATTACCGTGCGGAATAACAATTTCTTCCCGGAACAGAAGCAGTATTCCCTGCGCTATCTCTGCCCCGAAGGCTGGCAGGTGGAAGGCGCCCGGAGCACCTATTGCTCTTACCAGTATCTGGACCGGGAGGCCAAGTACAATTACAATCAGGTGCCCTTCACCATCCATGCAGGCGAGCAGGTGGCCGCGGTTAACAATATCATCCTGGAAGTGACCAGCCCCGGACGCCCCAATCCCATTCTGGTTCCCATTCAGGTGATGGGCTGATAGCAATCCAAAAGGGCTGTTGCAAATGCAACAGCCCCCAGACCGCTGAAAAACGCCATGTTTTCGAGAGAGAACATGGCGTTTTAGCATAGGGAAAGGAAATAAAACAAGAAAAGATCGCCTTGACGATCCGTTTCATATTCTGGACGGCAGAGGTGAGGAAGG
>SVGW01000112.1 GCA_015056125.1 Clostridiales bacterium
ACAACAACAGGCGGATCAAGGCAAAACTAAAGGGCTTGCCGCCTGCATTACACAGACAGCAAGCCCTCTTGGCTGCTTGAACAATTTGAGTCAGACATATTTGTCTAACTTTTTGGGGTCACTTCAAAGCTTTCTCCGCCGGCATTTTTCTCGTTTTCCCGGCGTTTCACCGGCACATTGCATGCAAAGGGGGATTGCGGCATCCGGAGGATGGGTCCAGGGGCAATGCCCCTGGTGGGGTGAAGGGGCAACGCCCCTCATCGTTCCCCCCGCATCAATTCTGCCACAATCCGATCAGCGCATTGCTCAGGGGTGAGCACGCTGGTATCCACCCGCATGCGGTAGTCAATTCCCTTCGCCATCAGGGCATGCTGCTCTTCCGATTGGGTTTCATAGCGGTCGCCCCGGGCAATATTTCTTTGCCTGCAGATTTCAAGAGGGCAATACACCTCCACAATCTCCAGGGGATTTTCCTTCATGATCTCCTTTAGCTGCTGATAGTGAGGCTTGATTTCATCCCGTTCCACCAAAATGCCGTCAATCAGCACGTGCTTGCCCCGATCGGAATAGAGCTTAGCGGTGTGATACATCAGAATGATCACTTCACTCAGATACTTCCAATAATTTTCTCGCAGAAATTTTTCCCCTATCATTTCCTGAAACAAATCGTTGGCCACCACATAAAAGAATACATCATCCCGATCCTGGAGCGCCTCCACGATGGAGGTTTTTCCGGCGCTGGTGACACCGTTGAGAAAGATGATCCGTCCCTTTTCCATACGCTCACCTCTTGGACAGTTACTTTCGGGGCTGCAGCTTGGCTTCGTGCCCTTGATCGCTGGGCGAGTAATAATGGGCATTTAAATGGTCGTCAGGCAGATATTGCTGAGCCACCCAATGCCCCGGATAATCGTGGGGATATTTGTATTCGCTGTTCGTTTTTACCCCCAGGCGTTCGTTCCCGGCGTAGTGGGAATCCCGCAGATGCGCCGGCACAGGCCCAAAGCCGCCCTTTTCCGCATCCGCCATGGCGCTGTCAATAGCCATCACCACGGAATTGGATTTGGGGCTGTTGCAAATAGCCAGAATGGCCTGGGTGAGGGGGAGGCGCGCTTCCGGCATGCCCATCATTTCCAGCGCCTGCCCTGCGGCCACAGCCTGAAGCATGGCGATGGGGTTGGCCAAGCCCACATCCTCGCTGGCATGGGCCATGATGCGCCTGCTGAGCATCCTGGGATCGGCCCCGGCATAGATGAGCCGGGAAAACCAGAGCAGGGCCGCATCCCCATCCCCGCCCCGCATGGATTTGCAAAAGGCGGAGAGCATATCATAAAACAAAGTATCATCGCAGCGGATCATGGGCTTTTGAATGCTTTCCTCTGCGATGGGCAGGGTGACATGGATCTGCCCGTTTACGGTGGGCGTGGTGAGCACGGCCAATTCCAGAGCGTTAAGGGCGGTGCGCACATCGCCCCCGGCCACGTGGGAAATATGGTGGAGGGCGTCCTCATCCAATTTTACGTTCATTTTGCCAAGGCCCCGTTCGGGATCCTGAGCCGCCCGCAAAATCGCCTTTTCCACATCCTGCTGGGATAAGGGCTCAAATGCAAATACCCTGCACCGGCTTACGATGGCAGGGGTCATGGAGATCATGGGGTTTTCGGTGGTGGAGCCGATAAAGCGGATCAGGCCTTCTTCCATGGCGGGCAGGATGGAATCGGATTGGGCTTTGCTCCAGCGGTGGCATTCATCCAGGAGCAGATAGGTAGGCTGACCATACATGGCCCGCCGGTCGGCGGCCTTTTTCAATTCCTCCCGCACGTCCGCTACTCCGCTTGTGACGGCGTTCATTTTCACAAACGCCGCATTGGTCTGCTGAGCGATTACGCTGGCCAGGGTGGTTTTTCCGCAGCCGGGAGGGCCGTAGAAAATGGAGGAGGTGAGCCTGTCCGCCTCAATGGCGCGCCTAAGCAGCCGCCCCTTGCCCACCACATGTTCCTGGCCATAAAATTCATCCAGGGTGCGGGGCCGCATCCGGTCTGCCAGGGGGGCGTTGGCCTTATCGTTATGGGAAAAGAGCGTCATATCCTGTCCTCCGCAATCAGCAGGGCGATTTCCTTGCCTTCGCCCCAGCGGATAATGTGTTCCTTATCTTCCAGGCCAAGAGACATATGCAAAAGCGCAATGCCCATATCCATCAGCCCCCCGAATGCCGTGCGGGAGAGCACCATGGTGCGCCCGGCGAAGGAAAGCTTCCAGGGCTGCAAATTCATGGCGGAGGGGGCAAAGCGCACGCATTCCGCCGCATGATAGGCCCAGAGGGGCCATACGGTGGGATCGCCGTTGCAGATTTCAGTGAGCTTTTTGCGCTTATTGCCCGGCAATTCTTCATCGGCCACGCCCAGGGCGATAATGGCGGCAATGCGCTCGCCTTCATTTAATTCAATGTCCACGCCGCCGCGCTTGTATGTGCCCAGCCAGCAGGCACCAAGGCCCAGGGACACCGCTTCCAGCACAAATGCTTCTCCGCTGATACCGGCGTGAAGATGAGCATAGGGCTCCTGTTCATCCATGATCAGGGCAGCATAGCAGGATGTGCCCGTCACGCCGCCCACTACGGGCAATTTCAGAAAAAGCTTTTCCGGATCATTTTCCTTTAATTCAATCCGGATCCCAGGCAGGCACACCCGGGCGGCAGCATAATGCAGGGCGCTTTTCAGCGCCGTATCCGGGGCAGCAGAAAAAGAGCGCACACTCCGGCGCTTGGGAATCGCAGCTAAAAAACGCGCCCGCTGTGCAGCGGAATAAAAACCATTCAGGGCGCAGGTATCCATGAAAATCACACTCCCGCTTGGTAGTGTATCACGGGCAGAATCGTCCGTCAATAAAAGAAAACATTCGTTCGTAAATCGTAAAACTTCCTTAAAGATTGTAAACTTACAGATGCTGCTTACGCCGGTATTCCAGGGGCGTAACCCCCATTTCCTTTTTAAAGATGCGAGCAAAATTTTCCGGGACAATGCCCACGGCGGATGCAATGGTGGCAATAGAAAAATCGCCGCCCCGGATCAGGGCGCAGGCCTTTTTCATTCGCAGCGCCGTTAAATACTGATGGGGGGATTGACCGGTGGCCTGCTTAAACTGCATGGAAAAATAGCATCTTTCCAGCCCTGCGGCCCGGGCCATGCGTTCCACCGGCAGCGGTTCATGATAGCAGGCCTCCATCATTTGCAGGGCCTTTTCAATGGCCGTGTTGCCTTGGGGGGGATTGGGCGTGTGGCGCAGCAATTCCCCCAAGATACCGTAAATATGAGCGCGGCAGCGAAGGGGAGCGCCTCCGTCCGTGTCGCTGATGCCGTCAACCAGCGCAGCTGTTTCCCGGTAGATGCTCTCAAATGCTTCAGGCGGGGCAAAGGGGGAGAGGGCGGTAATACCTGCCCGGGCAAAGGCGGCGGCCACTTCCAGGCCGTAGATGGCGCACCATACGCCGGTGCGGGGGGCCTGATAATCGGCCTGGTGGATCACGGTATCCCCAGGGCAAAGCAGATAGCAATCCCCGCCTTTTATAGGAAAGTGATTTCCATTGATGATCACTCCGCCCTTGCCCCCGGTGCAGCATTCCACAATGTAGATATCCCGGATCACGGGGCCATATTCAATGCCCGGGGGCAGATCTCGATCCCATCCGCCGTAGCAAAAGGCTACGTCCAGAGCTTGATCCTGAAGATTTTTCTGGTAAAGCATTTTTGATCACCCAACAAACTGATGAAAAGAGCAAACAAATTTCCCTGTATATGGCCTATTATACATGATATAATCAAGAAAAACAAACGAAAGGATGAAAAAAGATGGAAAAAAGTATTGGCGTTGCAGTGGTGGGCCTGAGCAATATGGGCAGGCTGCATATTCAGGGCATTCAGGCCCATCCCCATGCGCATCTTGCCGCCGTTTGCGATACCGACGATGAAAGGCTTCAGGCCTGCGCCAAGGATTACAATGCCCCCCTTGCCGTAAAGGATTATAAAGAATTGCTGAACCGCCCCGAAATCGATGCAGTGGTATTGGTGGTGCCGGACGGGCTCCACCTGGAAATGACGGAAGCCTTCCTCCGGGCGGGCAAAGATGTACTGTGCGAAAAGCCCATGGCGCTGAATATGGAAGATTGCCAAAAGATGCTCACGGCTGAAAAGGAAACGGGAAGGAAATTGATGATCGGCCAGGTGTGCCGGTGCACCCCCGCCTTTGTGATGGCGAAAAAAATGATAGAAGCGGGGCGCATCGGAGAGCTTTTCTTTGTGGAAAGCGAATATGCCCACAATTATGAAAAATCCCGGGGCATGAATGATTGGCGCGTGGTGCCTGAGCGCCACGGCTTTATCGGCGGCGGCTGCCATGCGGTGGATTTGCTTCGCTGGATTGCCGGTAATCCCACCGAGGTATTTGCCTATGCCAATCATAAATGCTTAACCGATTGGCCGGCGGACGATTGCGCCGTGGCCCTGTACCAGTTCCCCAACAACGTATCGGGCAAGGTGTTTGTGTCCATTGGGTGCTTTAGAAACTATACCATGCGCTCCGTATTTTACGGCACCAAGGGCACCATCATCTGCGATAATACCTCTCCCACCCTCACTCTCTTTGAGGCAGGATTGCCCGATGTGGATGGAAAGCGATCCTACACCATCCCCCAGGAACTGCCGGTTGAAATCAACAATCACAATATTACCGAGGAAATCGCGGTATTTATCGATGCTCTGCTGGCCGGCGGCGATATGCCCATCAGCGCCCTGGAGGGCGCCAGCACGGTGGCCGTTTGCTGCGCCACGGTGGAAGCATCCCAAAAGCATCAGCTGGTGCAGATCCGCTATCCCGAATAAAAAGAAAGCCATTGCACCGGCCCTTTTCCAAGGGCCGGTCAGACTGTCAAAAAACCCCTGGGATGCGTCGAAGGGCCGCTGCCCTTCGACTGAAATCCGCAGCCGGCGACATGTGCGGCGGCGAGGAGCGGAAGTATTCCGCTTCCTATATCAATTTACGATCGCAAAAATAGGCTTTCCAGCCCTTTTCACAGGGCTGGAAAGCCATTTTTGCAGTAAATGTGATGGATCGAATGGAAGACTGCTTTAGCTGAC
>SVGW01000026.1 GCA_015056125.1 Clostridiales bacterium
TAGGCTTTCCAGCCCTTTTCACAGGGCTGGAAAGCCATTTTTGCAGTAAATGTGATGGATCGAATGGAAGACTGCTTTAGCTGACTTCCATTCGCAGTTTGTCGAAAATACTTTTTCGACAAACTGACCGGCCCTTTTCCAAGGGCCGGTTTTTTATTGACAGATTATTTTTCACTGCTTATAATGAACGCGATGACATCATGAAATGAGGTGCAGGATATGGAACAGTTAGGAGGCCCTCGGCTGTCAGATGCACGTTTTTTCGGGGAATTGATTGATACCGCTTTGCCCGGACTGGAAGCAATTCCCACCCTGGTGCAGGCGCAGAATTACGCTGCCTGCCGGCGTTTGTTTGCTTCCTATGTACGCAGTGCGCTGGATGAAGAAAAATTTTTTTCCGTTCCCTATGAGTTTCCGGAAAATAAGTTCATGCTGCCCGGAGAAACGGAAGCAGAAGCGGCCCGGCGGATTGAACGGCTGCGCTTGATTTCCTGCGGTACGCCCCATCAGTTTGAAGGAAAAGTAGATTGGTTTTGCAATCCCACTTACAACCAATATGAAGAATGGACCTGGCAGTTGAGCCGCCATCATGAATGGAAGCTCCTGGCCCATCAATACCGTCTCACTGGCGATGAAACCCATGCCAAGGTATTTGCAGGGCTTTTTGAAAGCTGGGTCCGGCAGGCGGCAGCTCCGGATGAAGAAACGCCTTCAGGCGCCACGCTTTGCTGGCGCACCATTGAATGCGGCATCCGCATGGGCGCCAGCTGGCCTTACACGCTGTTTGCATTTTACAAGAGCCTGCATTTTACGGATGATTTGCTCACCGACTGGTATAAATCCGTATGGGAGCACGGCCGTCGGCTGCGCACCCGGCACTGGAAAAATAACTGGCTGATCATGGAAATGAATGGCCTGGGCCAGATTGGTATTCTATATCCTGTTTTTAAAGAAAGCGGGGAGTGGCTGCAATATGCGGCAGATACATTGAACGCCGAGCTGGACAGACAAGTATATCCTGCTCCGGATGATTTCCAGGTGGAATTATCCACCAACTATCACTATGTGGCCGTGAATAACTATCTGCGCCTGATGCGAGTGGCCCAGGCGTATGAGGTTCCGCTTCCGGCAGCGTTTACGGGACGCCTTGAAAAAATGCTGGAATTTTATATCAAAATCATGCGGCCGGATGGATATTGCCCGGATATCAATGACGGAACCAACGGGGCGATTGTGCGCTATCTAAAACCGCATCAGCATCTCTTTGGCGGCAACAGGTTGTTTCAGTGGCTGCTGAACGGGCGTAGGGGAGAGGGCCCGGCTTATACTTCGGCTGCGCTGGAATATGCAGGCATGATGGTGATGCGGGATGGATGGGGCGAAAATGATACCTGGGGATTTCTGGACGCAGCTCCCTTTGGTACGGCCCATCAGCATGAGGACAAGCTGAATTTCCTTTTGCATGCCAAGGGGAAATATATCCTTACCGAGTGCGGGAATTATGCTTATGACGGCTCGGAGATGCGGAAATATGCTCTCTCCACCCGTTCACACAATACCGTGCGGGTGAACGGCATGGACCAGAACAGAAGGAAGAATTATTGCTGGGAAGAAGAGGATGTTCAAAAGAAGGCCGGTATGCTTTATCGGATGGAGGAGCATTTTGACTATGCGGCCGGCGTATACGATGAGGGCTACGGCGAGGCGGAGTATCGGGGCGCTGTACACAGGCGATCGGTGCTGTTTTTGAAAAAGCCGGAGGGTATGGAGCCATTCTTCGTAGTCACAGATCGGCTCATCAGCCGGGATCAGAATGAATATGAGATTCTGTGGCACACGGATGCACAGGAAGTCAAGGTGCGGGGCATGCAGGCACAGGCGGATTTTCTGCATTTTCTCTGCAGCCTGAACGCCGACAGAGGGCATGAAGTGGGCGTGGTCAGCGCCCAGAAAGAGCCGGAATATCAGGGCTGGCAATGCCCGACCAAGCAGCAGCGGGCGGATCTTCCGCTGCCTACGGTGCGCTATATCGCCCGGGGCAATACGCTTCGTGTGGTCACGGTGCTGTATCCTGATGAGAATTGCCCGATTGTGCAGGTGACAGCTTCAGAATGCGCAGAAGACACCTCCATTCATTTGCAGATGCGGGATGGCAACGAAATGCTGCTGGACGAACGGGATTTTGCGCCTGCGGATTTTGATTGCGCGGAACTATAAAGAAAAAGGAAACGCTTTTATGCGTTTCCTTTCAGACTGTCAAAAAACCCTTGGGATACGTCGAAGGGCCGCTGCCCTTCGACTGAAATCCGCAGCCGGCGACATGTGCGGCGGCGAGGAGCGGAAGTATTCCGCTTCCTATATCAATTTACGGCCGCAAAAATAGGCTTTCCATCCCTTTTTCACAGGGCTGGAAAGCCATTTTTGCAGTAAATGTGATGGATCGAATGGAAGACTGCTTTAGCTGACTTCCATTCGCAGTTTGTCGAAAATACTTTTTCGACAAACTGAAAGGAAACGCTTTTATGCGTTTCCTTTTTTATAGCTGAGATATTTTTTCGTGTTCCTCTTCTGTAAGCACCCTGATGCCGTGCTGCTTCAGCAGGGCGGCGGTGACGCCGTCGCCGGGGCGCAGGGCATCGGAGAAGGCGCCGTCATATACCTGGCCGCAGCCGCAGGAAGGGCTGCGGCTTTTTAGGATGGCCAGCTGGCAGCCCAGGGTTTCATAGAGGAAAAGCGCTTCCCGGGCCCCTTTTTGATAAGCGGCGGTTACATCGGCGCCCTGATTGCTGATTACCTTTTCTCCCTGGATTTCCGCTGGCGGGCGGGGCGTGGGCAGGCCGCCTAGCTGCTCCGGGCAAACGGGGATCAGGGTATGCTTATTCCGGAGGGCGAGCACCCGATGGCTGGGCTTGCTTTTCCCATCATAGCGGCAGGAGCAGCCCAACAGACAGGCGCTGACTAAGATTTTCAAATTGATTCCTCTTTCCATTTTTTGCTGCACGGAGAAATTACAGCTTGAACGACGATTGAAGCATTCCGAATCCGTTTTCTTTGGGAGAGCGCGAGAGGGATTTTCTTTTTCAAAAGAAAACCCCTCTCGCAATATTCTTTTATTAGGCAATCTCCAGGGCGATTTCCATCATCTGGGTGAAGGTTTCCCGCACTTCCTGAGGGGTGAGGCCTTCGCCGGTGAAGGGGTTATCGGAGATGGTGAGCAGGGCCAGGGCATTTTTGCCGGCCTTGGCGGCGTTCATATAAAGGGCAAAGGCCTCCATTTCCACGGCCAGCACGCCCAATTTGCTCAGCACCTCATTCTGGGTAGGGGTGGCGGCATCATAGAAGGTGTCGGAGGAGAAAATGGGACCCACGGGCATTTCCACGCCCATTTTCCGGGCCACGGCCACCGCCTTTTCCAGCAATTCAAAGGAGGCGCAGGGAGCCATGCTGCCGTCAAAGCCGAATTGCTTGCCAAAGTTGGAATTGGTGTAGGCGCTCATAGCCGCCACAATGGAGCGCACCTTGAGATAGGGCTGAAGGAGCCCTGCCGAGCCCACACGGATGATGTTGTCCACACCATAATAGTTGTACAATTCGTGGGAGTAGATGCCGATGGAGGGAATGCCCATGCCGCTGGCCATTACGGATACTTTTTTCCCCTTATATTCTCCGGTGTAGCCGTGAATGCCGCGCACATTGTTGACCAGCTTTGTATTTTGAAGATATGTATCGGCAATGAATTTTGCCCGCAAAGGATCCCCGGGCATCAGCACCGTTTTTGCAAAATCTCCCTTTTCCGCCGAATTATGCAGCGTTCCCATTACAGAACCTCCTTGTATTTTTTGCGGGGGAACCGCTTTTGAGTCAAAAGCGGTTCCCCCGCGCCCCTTCCGAAAACCGAATGGGAAGGAGCCGGTATCCGCTTGATCTGTTTGCGTGTCCCCGATATTTTGATGTTTTTTTGAATTAATTCGCCCCCGTGGAACCGATTCCGCCCCGATTGGGGCCATCCAGAAATTCCACGGTTTCCAAGGTCACCTGCGGCATTTTTTCCACGATTCTGAATTGGCAGATACGATCGCCCTTTTCGATTCTGGTATCCCGCATGGCCAGGGCAGAGTAGCGCCAGATATCGTTGTCCCCGCAGTAGCTTTCGTCAATGATACCCATGCCGTTGGCCTGAATTACGCCCCATTTTTTGAAGGTAGAAGAGCGGGAAAGAAGATGGGCTTCATAGCCCTTGGGCAGCTTCATGGATACGCCCAGGGAAATCAAGCGATATTCCCCGGCTTTCATTTCCACCGTTTCTGCTGCCCTTAAATCAATCCAATCCCCCTGGGGCAGCTTTTCCAGGGGCTGGGTATCTCCGTGATAACGCACTTGAATGACCATACTTTATCCTCTTTTATGTTATAGTTTGCACGATAATATTCGCCGTGACAGATAAGAATCCTTTTTTATTCGGCTTTCTTGGAAGGGGTGCGGGGGAACCGTTCTTTGGCCTGCAAAGAATGGTTCCCCCGCAATAATATGTTATTCTTCGGAAAGCTCGTCCAGGGTGAGGGTGAAGCCGGGCACGCATTCGCTCATAAAATCCTGCACTTCGGGCAGATCAATCTGATCGATGGATTTTTTCACGCTTTTTCTGGCCTGCTCAAATTCCAGATTGCCCGCCTTGCGCTCCTCCAGGCATTTGATATAGGCGCAGATCCGGTCTGCCGCCTTTACCAGCCGCCACTCGGGGGTGTTTTCGCGGTGAGCGATAAGGGGGGTATAGTATTCCCTCAGATCGGGAGGCAGCATGGAAAGCAGCTGCTGAGCGGCCAATTCTTCCAGCTTGTTGTATTCGGTTTTGATGGCAGGGTTGTGGTGCTTGATGGGAGTGGGCAAATCGCCGGTGATCACTTCACTGCTGTCGTGATATACGGCCAGGGCCATCACATGCTCTGGATTATAATGTTTTTGATAGCGCACATTGCCCATCACCGCTATGCAATGGGCCACCATAGCGGTTTGCAGGGCATGCTCCATATCATTTTCAGGGAGGGTATTGCGCATCAGCCCCCAGCGCTGAATGAAGCGCATGCGGCTGATATAGGCAAAAAAATGATGTTCCATACCAATACTCCTTGACAAGATCATGCTTTTGTGGTTATAATGCTCTCGTGCATCCGCTGGGGGCGTCGCGCAAAAGCGTGGCTGAGATAGAACCCTTAGAACCTGTGTAGATCATCCTACCGAAGGGAAGCGGCACGCGGGCTGATGATAGCCGCGTCATACCGTTTCCCACACGCAATTGAGCGTGTGGGTTTTTGTATGCCGGATGCAACAGAAAAGGAGGTTGGTACTCTATGTCTCTTTTCCTCGCATCGGCACGGGCCGAAGAAACGGCTGCGGAAGCGGCACCCACCTGGGGCCAGGAATTGGTGGAAAAATTCGCTGAAACCCCGGCAACTACCTGGATCGCCGTAGCAGTGATTGCGCTGATGGGCGCCGTTTTGATGGCTGCAGGCAAAACGCGCAAGCAATGGAATGCGAAAACCATCGCCTTCGCCTCCCTTGCTATCGCCCTTTCCTTCGTGCTCTCCTGTTTTAGGCTCTACAGGATGCCCCAGGGCGGCTCTGTTACTCCTGGCAGTATGCTGCCCATCATGCTCTTTTCTGCGGCCTTTGGCATGGGCCCCGGGCTGCTGGTGGGCGCTGCCTACGGCGTATTGCAGTATCTGCAGGGCGGCTATTTCCTGAATGTGTGGCAGTTTTTGCTGGATTATGTCCTGGCGTATACGGCCCTGGGCCTGACGGGCATTGCCAAGAAGCTGCCGGAAAAATGGGGCCTGTATGCCGGCATGGCGCTGGCAGCTGTGGGCCGGGCACTGTCTGCCACACTGGCGGGCTATATGTTTTGGGACACGGCCCTCTGGCCCAGCCTGGTGTATAACGGCACCTATCTGATCCCGGATACCCTGGTATGCATGGTGCTGGCGGCTTTTATTGCAAAACCTGTAATGAGGATTCTGAAAGCCAAGTAACATTGCTTTTGCTTTGAGGAGCAATCGACGTAAAGATACGATTCTTAAATTCCCATTCAGTTTTCTTGGATGGGGTGCAGGGGAAACCGTTCTTTGGCCTCCAAAGAATGGTTTCCCCGCTTTTATTTACCTCGTTAACCCCGTTCGGCGGCAACGGCAGGGTCTTCTTCCAATACGCGGTACATTTCGGCGGCGTTTTCCTTGCGCACCACTTCTTTCACATCGGTGATCTGATAGCGGCCCACCCGATTGCCAAAGCGAATTTCCATTACGTCGCCTTCCTTCACTTCGGCGCCGGCCTTGGCCACTTTTCCGTTCACGGTGACACGACCGCCATCGCAGGCTTCTTTGGCCACGGTGCGCCGCTTGATAATGCGGGAAACTTTTAAATACTTATCCAAACGCATAATTGATTTTTACCTCCCTGAATATTTGGAGAAAAAAAGCCGCGCCCAAAGGCACGGCTTTCATAATGCCAAATTAGTTGATGCTATCCTTGAGGGCCTTGCCGACCTTGAAGGAAGCAGTCTTGCTGGCAGCGATGGTGATTTCTTCGCCGGTGCGGGGATTGCGGGCAGTGCGGGCGGGGCGCTCCTTGCTTTCGAAGGTGCCAAAGCCAACCAGCTGAACCTTGTCGCCAGCCTTCAGGGTTTCGGTTACAACGTCAACAAAAGCGGCCAGAGCCTTTTCGGCATCCTTTTTGGACAGCTCGGCCTTCTGAGCCAGCGCCACGATCAATTCGGACTTATTCATGTAGTTTACCCTCCAATGATTTTTTCAAAATGACAAGCCGCAAAGCCAAGGCTCACCGGCGTTGTTTGCTACCTTCCCAGTATACATCCATTTCTGATAATGTCAAGCCCTCAAACTGCTTTCCATCCTTCAAAATCGCATTTTCCATAGCGGTGAAACGATTGATAAACTTTTCGGTAGCCTGCTGGAGTGCGGTTTCTGCTTCCACACCGGCCAGGCGCGCCACATTCACGCAGGCAAAGAAAAGATCGCCCAATTCCATGGCGGGATCGCGGCCGGCATTCAATTCTTCCAGCACTTCGTCCGCCTCTTCGTGCACCTTTTTCAGCGCATCTCTGGGATCGTCCCAATCAAAGCCCACATTCCGCGCTTTCTTTTGCACCTTGCCCGCCCGCATCAGCGGCGGCAGGCCCCGGGAGACGCCGTTTAATACGGCGGATTGGGTGGTGAAGCCGCGCTCTTCATTCTTGATCTTTTCCCAATTTTTGAGCACGTCTTCGGCCGTATCGCACTGATCAGTGCCGAAGATATGGCGGTGACGATCAATCATTTTGCGGCAGACGTAGGTGGTGATATCGGAAAGCTCCATGGTGCCGTACTGCTCGCCCACGTGGGCATGGAACACCACCTGCAAAAGCACATCGCCCAATTCATCCGCCACATGATCCCAATCCTCTTCATCAATGGCAGCGGCGGTTTCATATGCTTCTTCGATCAGGTATTTCCGCAGGGTTTGGTGATTTTGCTCCTTATCCCAGGGGCAGCCATCCTCGCCCCGAAGAATGGCCATCACCCGCACCAGATCATAAAAATCAAAGCGCTTCCGGGCGATGAGGGGCGTGGCAGGAATCAGCACGGCGCAGGTGTGATCGTAGCTTTCCTGGCGGTCTAGATCGGAGAGGGAAAGGGAACGATAGGTGCGCACGGCTTCCTGACTGGGCGGGAAAAAGAGAATGGGCTGATCAATATCCATCCATTTAAGCAATTGCAGCTTGCATTCCCCCATGAGCATCCGGGAATTGCATTCCAGAATCAAAAGGGGATTTTGGATGCCGGTGATCTCCAGGGCAGATGCAGTTTGAATTTCCACCTTTTCCTGGGGCGCAGCCGCCAGGAAAGGAGCGGAAAGGGGCATGCCGGGAATCACGGAAACCTTGGTATGCTCCCGAAGCGCCTTTACCGTTTCATCGGCGGAAGCATCGAATACGGCATAGCAAAGGGCGCTTTTTTCGGCCAGCGCCAGCAGCTTTTTCACTGCTAAGCCGCTCAATTCCTCAAAATCCTCGCTCATTTCATGAAGCGCATCCAGCGATTCAAAGGATATCCCTTTTTCCAGAAGATATGCGGCGGCATCGCACTGATTGGTGCGCAGCACCAATTTTTCTGCATTTTCCATGGCAGAAAGCGCGCCCAGGGTGAGATGGCTCCGGTGCCCGGGGCCCAGAGATACGACAGTGATGGAATTCATTTTACGAACCTCCTGATTCTGGCGGGCAGATCCTCCCGCCGGATGGCTTTCAGCTTCAGTGCGGCCAGGGCATAGACGGCAATGCCCGTCACTACGCACAACATGATGCCCAGCATCAGCACGGGACCGGCAAGCTGCCCAGCATCCCCGAAAATGAAATGCCAGATGGCCCAGACGATCGCGCCCATGAGCAAGGAACAAAGAAGGGGTTTAGCCACCACATCTGTAAAGGAAAAGCGGCACCCGGTATACTTACACACGAAATAGAGATTGGGGATCATGCTGGCCGTGTAGCAAAGCAGGGAAGCAAAGGGCGCACCATGGATATCCACGCCGGGGATACGCACCAAGGTATAATTAAGCGCAATCTTTAAGATAACGCCGATGAGCAGGGTATACATGGGGATGCGCTGCTTGCCTGCGCCCTGGAGGATGCCGCTGGTGGCCTGCACCATGGTAAAGAGCACGATGGTGAGGCTGCTCACGGTGAGCAGCTCTGCTGCTACGTTCAGCTGTGCTGCGGTGTAGCTGCCCCGGTAGCAAAGATAGAGCAGGGGCTGGGCCAGCACGCTCATGCCAATGGAGCAGGGAAAGCCGATGACGGAGGCCATGCGAAGGCCGGTGTTGGTTTCGCTGGCCACGTAATCCTGATCCCCCCGGGCCATGCCGGCGGCGATAGAGGGCACCAGATTGGTGCTCATGGCCATGGCAAGGGCGGTGGGCACGTTAATCAGGGTGAGAACGGGGCCGGAATAAGCGCCGTAACGGATGAGCGCGTCCTCCCGGGCCATGCCGGCGCCTTCCATGAGCTGGGTGAGCATCACGCTGTCAATAAACCCGGCCAGGGGTACAATGCAGGCGCCCAGGGTGATGGGGATGGCTACGGCAACCAGGCGACGGGCAATGGTTTTGCCGGAAAGCAATTCCATGTTTTCCCGCTGGAGCGCTTCATCGCCCCGGTGATCCATGCGCTTATGCTGATACATCATATAGAAAAGCGCCGCGCCTTCCCCGATGGTGGAGCCCAGCAGCGCGCCCGCTGCGCCCCAGGCAACCCCGCCCTTATGCATGCCAAGGGCAGCCAGGGGGAGCGCTACGGCCACCTTGCCCACCTGCTCAATGAGCTGGGAAATGGCGGTGGGCAGCATATGGCGGCGGCCCTGCATATAGCCCCGGTAAGCGCTCATTAAGCATACGAAAAAGAGGCTGGGGGCAATGCACAGATACCCGGCCATGGCTTCCTCCGTGCCTTGCCAGGCGGCTACATGGCCTGAAAAAAGCATCAGCAGCAGCGTGGTCACCAAGCCCAAAGCACAAAGAAGATACAGGGCGATGCGGAAAATGCGCTTGGCATTTTGCGGCTCCTCTTTGGTGACGTAGTGGGACACCATCCGGGAGATGGCCACCGGAATACCGGCGGAGGAGATGGTGAGCAAGAGATTATAGGCGGGGAACACCTTGTGGTAGATGGCCATGCCCATGGGATCGATCAAATGGGCCAGGGGGATGCGATAGAGCACCCCCACCACCTTACAGATGAGCCCGGCCAGCCCCAGGATGGACACACCACCCACTAGCGTTTTTTGTTTCTGCGTCATGGGGACCTCCAGAAAGAATTTTGCGAGGGAAGGACTTTTGCGTCAAAAGTCCCTCCCTCGCGCTCCTTCCGAAAACCGACTGGGATAAATGCGGATGTGCTGTCTATCCACTTGTGTATCCCAGTTTATTTCCACTGGCACACAATATGATTGGATGCAGACCAGATATATCCAGAGCAGGTTTTCTTTGGGAGGGTGCGGGAGGGTATTTCTTTTTCAAAAGAAATACCCTCCCGCAAAAATATAATTATTCTTCTTCGGTTACTTCTGTTTCCTCGGGTTCTTCCTTTTCGGCCCGGGCGACGGCCACGATACGGCTGCCTTCGGCTACCCGCATCAGGCGAACGCCTTGGGTGGCGCGGCCGCAGAGGCGGATATCATCCACAGGGGTGCGGATGATGGTGCCGTCATCGGTGATCATCAGAAGGTCTTCTTCCGGATGCACCATCAGCTGCGCTACCAGATTGCCCGTTTTTTCGCTAAGGGTCATGGCGATGATGCCCTTGCCGGCGCGGCCGGTTTCGCGGTAGGCATCCACTTCGGTGCGCTTGCCGTAGCCGTTTTCGGTGATGGAGAGCACATGGGCACCCTCTTCGATCACGCACAGGTCGGTCACCTGATCGTTTTCCGAAAGGCTCATGGAGCGC
The DNA here is from genome assembly GCA_015056125.1 of Clostridiales bacterium. Taxonomy (GTDB): domain Bacteria; phylum Bacillota; class Clostridia; order Christensenellales; family Aristaeellaceae; genus RUG563. The sequence goes on from SVGW01000026.1 coordinate 10,493, forward strand.
ACGCCGTGGCTGGCGCGGCCCATGGCGCGCACATGGCGCTCGTTAAAGCGGATGGCCTTGCCCTGGCGGGTGCCCAGCAGCAATTCTTCGCCGTCGCAGCACAATTCCACGCCGATGAGTTCATCGCCCTCGTTGAGCACGATGGCGATAAGGCCGGCTTTGCGCAGGTTCTGGAATTCGGAAAGGGCGGTCTTTTTGATGAGGCCATCCCGGGTGGCCATGATGAGATAGCGGCCTTCCGCCATTTCGGGCATGGGGATCATATTGGTCACCTTTTCGCCGGCGTTGAGCTGCAAAAGGTTCACAATGGCCGTACCCCTGGCCGTGCGCCCGGCTTCGGGAATCTGGAAGCAGGTGAGGGTGTACACACGGCCTTGGTTGGTGAAGAACATGATGGGCTCGTGGGAGTTGACGATGCGGATATTTTCGGCATAGTCATCTTCCCTGGTGGTCATGGCCGCCACGCCCTTGCCGCCCCGGTTCTGGGCCTTGTAGATGGATTTGGAGAGGCGCTTTACATAGCCAAAGTGAGTGAGGGTCACCACCATATCGTCCACGGCGATCAGATCGGCAATGTCAATTTCCCCTTCCACGGCGGAAAGCTCGGTGCGCCGGGGATCGGCAAACTTATTCTTTACTTCGGTGAGCTCATCCTTGATCACGCCCATAAGCAGATTGCGATCGGCCAGCAGAGACTGGAGATAAGCGATGGTTTCTTCCAGCTCTTTGTATTCTGCCAGAAGCTTATCCCGTTCCAGGCCGGTGAGGCGGGCCAGACGCATATCCAAAATGGCCTGGGCCTGCTTATCGGAAAATTGGAAGCGGGCCATCAATTCGATCTTGGCGGTGGCGGTATCCTTACTGTTCCGGATAATATGCACAATTTCATCGATATGATCCAGGGCTCTGAGCAGACCCTCCAAGATATGGGCACGGGCCAGGGACTTATCCAGATCATACTTGGTGCGCCGGGTGACCACGTCTTCCTGGTGGAGGATATAGTAATGGAGCATATCCCGCAGGGACAATATTTTCGGCTCCCCATCCACCAGCGCCAGCATGATTACGCCAAAGGTATCCTGGAGCTGGGTGTGCTTATACAGGTAATTGAGCACTACCTGCGGCTGCACATCGCGCTTTAATTCGATCACGATGCGCATGCCCTGGCGGTCGGATTCATCGCGGATATCGCTGATGCCATCCAAACGCTTTTCATGCACCAGCTCGGCAATTTTTTCCACCAGGCGGGCCTTATTTACCATATAGGGAATTTCGGTGATCACGATGCGCTGGCGGTTATTGGCCAATTCTTCAATTTCGGATTTGGCCCGGGTGATCACCCGACCGCGGCCGGTGTGATAGGCTTCCCGGATGCCGCTACGGCCCAGGATCACGCCGCCGGTGGGGAAATCGGGGCCTTTGATGTGCTCCATCAGGTCATCCAGGGTGGCTTCGGGGTTATCGATTAAGCAGATGGCGCCATCGATCACTTCCCCCAGGTTGTGGGGAGGAATATTGGTGGCCATGCCAACGGCAATGCCGGAAGTGCCGTTTACCAGAAGATTGGGGAAGCGGCTGGGCAGGACCTTGGGCTGCATCAGGGTTTCATCGAAGTTGGGCATGAAATCCACGGTGTCTTTTTCGATATCCTGCAGCATATAGGTGCAGATTTTGCTCATGCGCGCTTCGGTGTATCGCATGGCGGCGGCGCCGTCGCCATCCACAGAGCCAAAGTTGCCCTGGCCCTCCACCAGCATATAGCGCATGTTGAAATCCTGGGCCAGGCGCACCATGGCGTCGTATACGGAGCTGTCGCCATGGGGATGGAATTTACCCAGCACGTCGCCCACGATACGGGCGGACTTGCGGAAGGGCTTATCCGGGGTCATGCCCAGCTCGTTCATATCATACAGGATGCGCCGATGCACGGGTTTTAAACCGTCCCTTACGTCGGGCAGCGCCCGATCCACGATGACGCTCATGGCATAGCTGATAAAGGATTGGCGCATTTCATGCTCTAAATCCGTAGGGATCAACCGGTCTTTGATTTCGCTCATGATCTTTCTCCCTTAGAAGTCCAGCACAGCCAATTCGCTGTTCTGCTCAATGAATTCCCGCCGGGGCTCCACCTTGTCGCCCATGAGCAGGGAAATAATTTCGTCCGCCGCCATGGCGTCTTCCATGGTTACCTTCATCATGGTGCGGGTTTCGGGGTTCATGGTGGTGAGCCAGAGCTGCTCGCTGCTCATTTCGCCAAGGCCTTTGTAGCGCTGAATTTCGGCCTTGGTTTCCCTGCCCAGCTTATCCAGAAGCGTCTGCAGCTCCTGATCGTTGTATACGTAGTGCTCCTGTTTGCCCTTGGTCACTTTATACAGGGGCGGCATGGCGATGTATACATAGCCCTTCTCAATCAGGGGGCGCATGTAGCGGTAGAAGAAGGTGAGCATCAGGATGCGGATATGGGCGCCGTCCACGTCGGCGTCGGTCATGCATACGATGCGGTGATAGCGCAGCTTTTCAGCATTGAATTCATCCCCCACGCCGCAGCCAAAGGCGGTGATCATATTTTTGATTTCCTGATTGATGAGGATTTTATCCAGCCGTGCCTTTTCCACATTCAGGATTTTGCCGCGCAGGGGCAAAATGGCCTGGTAGTGGCGATCGCGACCCGTCTTGGCGCTGCCGCCGGCGCTGTCGCCCTCAACGATAAAGATTTCGCATTTGGAGGGATCCCGCTCCGTGCAGTCGGCCAATTTGCCGGGGAGCGAGGCGGATTCCAGCACCGTTTTGCGGCGGGTCAGATCCCGGGCCTTGCGGGCGGCCTCCCGGGCACGGGCAGCGCCCAGGCACCGCTCCAGAATGCCCTTGGCAATGGAGGGATTTTCCTCCAGGAAGGTGGAAAGGCCATCGGATACCAGGGCGTCCACAATGGGGCGCACTTCGCTGTTGCCAAGCTTGGATTTGGTCTGGCCCTCAAACTGGGGCTCCGGCATTTTTACGGAGATCACCGCCGCCAGGGATTCCCGGGTGTCTTCGCCTTTTAAATTGGCGTCTGCATCCTTTAAAATCTTGTAGCGCCGGCCATAATCGTTGATGGCACGGGTGAGGGCGCTTTGGAAGCCCATGAGATGGGTGCCGCCCTCGGGGGTGTGGATGTTGTTGGCGAAGGCGTAGATATTTTCGGTGTAGCTGTCGTTATACTGGAGGGCCACTTCCACGGTGACGCCGTTCTTTACCCCTTCCACGTAGATGGGTTCGGGGAAGAACACCTCTTTATTTTTGTTCAGATATTTTACGAATTCCCGAATACCGCCCTCGTAGTGGAACACCCGCTCATTGGCTTCTTCGGGGCGCTCGTCCCGCAGGGTCAATTTGATGCCCTTGTTCAGGAACGCCATTTCCCGGATGCGGGCCTTTAATACATCAAAGGAGAAGGAAATGCCTTCGTCAAATACGCCGCCGGGATTTTCATCCGTGCGGATATCGGGCCAGAATTGCATGGTGGTGCCCGTTTCCTGGGTTTCGCCGATGATGCGCAGATCATAATCGATCTTGCCCAGGGTGTATTCCTGCTCATAAATTTTGCCGTTCTGGTGCACTTCCACCCGCAGATGCTTGGAAAGGGCATTTACAACGGAGGCGCCCACCCCGTGCAGGCCGCCGGACACCTTATAGCCCTCGCCACCGAATTTGCCGCCGGCGTGGAGCACCGTTAAGCACACTTCCACGGCAGGGCGTTTCATCTTGGGATGAATGCCCACGGGAAAGCCGCGGCCGTTATCCTTTACGGATACGGAGCCATCCTTGTGGAGCCGCACCAGGATTTCCGTGCAATAGCCCGCCAGCGCTTCATCGATGGCGTTATCCACGATTTCATATACGCAATGATGCAGGCCCCGGGCGTCGGTGGAGCCGATATACATACCGGGGCGCTTGCGCACCGCTTCCAGCCCTTCCAGAACCTGAATCTGATTTTCGTCATAATTATTTTGCTGCGCTTGCAGATTTTTTTCCAAATCAGTTGCCATAATACCCTCCCGATTGGTCCTTGGGTGCTGATGGCGGCCAATTTCCGCCATCTAATATTATAGCACAAATCAAGGCTTTTTGGAAGGGTTTCTACAATATTATGGGCAAATATCATTGTAAAAAAAGCCAAATCAAAAAGCCCCCAAACTGGGGGAAAATTGCGGCCTGATTTTGCATTATTTTGGAGCGGAAAGCGTGGAAAATTTCGTTTGGTTCAGCAGTGATTTCATTTCCAAAATGATTTCTTGAAATTTCAGGCTTTGTTCCTTTGCTTCGGCATGAGAAAGGGGCGTGCAGGGCACATTTTCGATTTCCTCCAGAAAGCTATCCATGGCGGCGGCCAGCACCATCAGGGCCATGTGTCCTCCGCTTTTGCCCATTTGCTCTTGATAAGCTAATTGCAGAAATTTCATGCTGAGCATCACCAGGCGCTGGGCGTGTTCCTTCAAAAGCTTTTCATCCATCGTCCTTTTCCTCCATGGAATTAATTTGGAATCAAATTGATTCCATTAAAAGAATTGTATCACAAAATAGATGCAAAATAAATCCGAAATGGAATCAGATCGAATTTATTTTGGAGGATGCTATGGCACAGAAAAGCATTTCTATTCGGATGGATGAGGAAGTTTTGCATAAGTTGCATGTGGTTTCTGATTATTGGGGCCGCTCTGCCAACAGCCAGGTCGTATTTATGATCAAAAAGGTGATCGAGGAATACGAAGCGAAGCACGGAAAGATTGAATTGGGGGAAAAGAAAAAGCCTTCCCCTTGAGGGGAAGGGGGACCGCTTGCGGTGGATGAGGTGGAAAAAAGACGTGAATGTATTATAGATTTCCACCTCATCAGTCACCTTCGGCGACAGCTTCCCCTCCAGGGGAAGCCTTTTTGTATCTCGGGGAAATAAGCGGATAAATGAAAAACTGTCCCTATCCGAGGCAGTTTTCTTGGGGAGGGCGCGGGAGGGGCTTTCTTTTTCAAAAGAAAGCCCCTCCCGCATATATTTATCTCTTCTCGATCTCGTGGATCAGGCCCAGCACGGGCAGGGTGCCATCGGCAGGGGGCGCGGATTCCAGATTTTTAATCAGGGTATCCTGATTGGCTGCCAATTGGCCGATGGCCTCATAGAGGGAATCGGCGGTCATATTTTCCTGGAGCAGCACATGGCAAAGGCCACGCTGCCGGAAGCTTTCAGCGTTCAAAATCTGGTCGCCCCGGCTGGCTCCCTTGGGATAGGGCACCAGCAGCATGGGCTTTTTCAGGGCCTGAAATTCGCAGATGGCGTTGCTGCCGGCCCGGGAAAGAATAAAATCTGCGCAGGCCAATACATCCGGAAGCTCGGCGGATAAAAATTCAAATTGCTTGTAGCCGGGCAGCGCGGCAAGGCTCTCATCCAGATTGCCCTTGCCGGTGAGATGCAATACATCCATGGTTTCAAGGAGCCGGGGCAGCGCTTCCCTCAGGGCCTTATTCACCGCCTGGGCGCCGGAGGAGCCGCCCATCATCATCAGCACGGGCCGATTTCCGCTAAAGCCGCAAAGCTCCAGGCCCTTTTCCCGGCTGCCGGAAAGCAATTCAGGGCGCATGGGCGTGCCCACGCACACCGCCTTTTCTCCCAGATGCTTGGCGCATTCGGGGAAGGTGGTGGCGATGCGCTTGGCAAACTTGGAGCAAATTTTATTGGCCAGGCCGGGGGTCAAATCGCTTTCGTGGCAGACCACGGGCACCTTGTGGAGCCATGCGCCGATAACCACGGGCACGGACACAAAGCCGCCCTTGGAAAAGCACACATCGGGCTTTAATTTGCCCATCAGGTGAGCGGATTGGAAAGCGCCCCAGATCACCCGGAAGGGATCGGTGAAGTTTTTCCAGTCAAAATACCGGCGCAGCTTGCCGCTTTTTACCGCATGGTAAGTAACCCCGGGCAGGGTCATCATTTTATGCTCAATGCCGTTTTCCGTGCCGATGTAGTGCACGTCATAGCCCTCTTTGAGAAGATGGGGCAGGATGGCCAGATGGGGGGTGACGTGGCCTGCGGTGCCGCCGCCGGTTAATACAATGCGCTTCAAGCTAAGCGCCTCCTTTATGCTTGGTTTCATTTCCAGTTCGCTCATCAATATTATATCACAGGGGCAGGTGATATACAACCGGAATCAATTGCCCAGCATAATATTGAGGATTTCCAGATCGGTATCCCGCATGCCTTCCCGGCCCACCCGGGCAGTGTTGGCGATGGTTTGATCGATGCTGCCGGTGATGATGCCTTCGCCTTCCCCAAATACTCTTCCTTCCATGGCCATGAGATGGCCCAGGATGGCGGCGTCCACGGCGGAAGCGATTTTGGCGGCGCAGGAGGGCTTGGCCCCATCGCACACGATACCGGCCACGTCTGCCAGGGTGTTGGTGATGGTATCGGCGATCTGACGATCGGTGCCGCCGGAGAGGAAGGTGATCCCTGCCCCGCAGCCGCAGGCAGCGGATACCGCGCCGCAGAAGGCGCTTAATTTGCCCATATCCCGTTTGATATAGATGCTTACCAGATTGCTAAGGGCCAGGCCCCGGTATTTCATTTCCTCCGATACCTTCAGCTCATTGGCATAGGCCAATACCGGCATGGTGACGGTGATACCCTGATTGCCGCTGCCGGAATTGATCACCACCGGCATCACGCAGCCGCTCATCCGGGCGTCGCTGCCGGCGGCGGCCAGGGCCCGGGCGCGGATTTTGATATCCTGCTTGCCGTAATAGCGAAGCAGCGTGGCGCCGATCCTTTCGCCATAGGGGCGGGCAATGCCCTCCATGGAAATGCGGGTGTTTAATTCCTCCTGGCGCTTGAGGGCAGAAAGGGCGGGGGCAATATCCCCCTCCCGGCAGAAAGAAAGAATATCGGAAAGATTCATCTGGCCGTAATCCTTGGCAGGGCCTTCTGAGCAGGTGGCCACGGTATCATCCCGAAACAAAATTTGCCCGTTCTTTTCGATGCGGGTGATGTGGGTGTGAGCGTCCCGAATTTCCACCACGGCTTGGTCATTTCCGGCAGTGGCGGTGATCACGATCATCAGGTTTGGCACGTTCTGGATCAGTTCCACCTGGCAATAGCCGGTTTTGAGGAGGGATTTGGTCTTTTTCAGGTGCTCCTTCGTGATGGGGGTGAGCACCTGCAATTTGAGCGTCGCATCGCCGCCCACAGCGCCCAGAATGGCGCTGGGCTCCACGCCCTTTAAATCCCCGGTGCCGGGCACGATCACGCCCTTTACATTTTTGATGATATTGCCGGAGCATTCCACCTTCATTTTTTCCGGAAAGCAGCCCAGGGTATCCCGGGCGGTGGCGGCGGCATAGGCAATGGCAATGGGCTCGGTGCAGCCCAGGGCCAGCATCAGTTCGTTATTTAAAATATCGGTATAGCAAGTACAGTGATCCTGGTTTTCATTGGTGTGCATGGGGCTCATCCTCCGTAAAGGCATTCGTTAACACCATTATAAGGCCTAACCGCTTTTTTTGCAATAAAAAACGGCCCGCCGAAGCGGGCCGCAATGATTTTGATTACATGAGCAGCAGATGGAGGCCGAAACCGGCGATTTCTTCCTTGGCATAGATGAACTTCATCCGGCCATCGGGAGTGTAGGTAGCGGTTTCTTCATCGAACACGAAGCCGCGCTGTTCCAGATGCCACTTGGCGCGGTCCACATTCTTGGTGCCGATGGCCAAATGGCCGTGGGTGCCGCGGCCCATGGACTTCATCACTTCAAACTGAGAGCCCACGAACACGCCCTTTTCGCTGTTGCGGCACAGGGGCATGCCCATGAACAGGGACAGCTTTTCGGCTTCCTTCATGGCGGTGTCGGCGTCCTTATTGTTGATGCCCACATGCACGATGGTGAGGCCCAGCATCAGGTTCACAGCTTCACGAGCCAGGGCTTCGATCTTATCCCAATCCTTATTTTCGATAGCGTCATCGGGCACCATCCAGCTGCCGCCGCAGGCCGCGATCTTGGGGAAGGAGAGATAATCGTTGAGGTTCTTTTCGTTGATGCCGCCGGTGGGCACAAATTTGAGATCGCCGTAGGGAGCCGCCATGGCCTTGATGAGCTTCAAGCCGCCCAGAGCTTCGGCGGGGAAGAACTTCACGGTCTTAAGGCCCAGGGAGAGAGCCACTTCCACGTCGCTGGGATTGGCGCAGCCGGGGAGCACGGGATAGCCCTTGGCGATGCAGTGCTTCACCACTTCGGGATTGAGGCCGGGGGATACGATATAGCCGGCGCCGGCGTTCCAGGCGCGGTCGGCCTGCTCGGTGGTGAGCACGGTGCCGGCACCCAGCAGCACTTCGGGCAGCGCTTCATGCACCAGACGGATGGCTTCTTCAGCGGCGTCGGTACGGAAGGTGATTTCGGCTACGGGCAGGCCGCCGTTTTTCAGCGCCTTGCACAGGGGCACAGCGTCTTCCGCATGCTTTACCTTGATCACGGGAACCAGACCGGCCAGGGACAATTGCTTGAGCATATCCATTGTAAAAACCCTCCTAATGATTTGATGTATGAATTACTTGGCTTAGATGCCAAAATAGTTCTTGGCGTTATTGTAGCTGATATCTTCTACCAGCTTTTTGAGGAAAGCTTCGTCATTGGGATATTCGCCATCTTCCACCCACTGACCGATGAGATTGCACATGATGCGGCGGAAATATTCATGGCGGGGATAGCTGATGAAGGAGCGGGAGTCGGTGAGCATGCCAACGAAGGTGCCAAGCACACCCAGATTGCCCAGAGTGCGCATCTGCTCTTCCATGCCGTCCTTCTGATCCACAAACCACCAGCCGGAGCCCATCTGAATCTTGCCCTTGATGCCGGACTGCTGGAAATTGCCCAGCATGGTGCCGATGGCATAGTTGGCGCCGGGGTTGAGGCAGTAGAGGATGGTCTTGGGCAGCTGGCCCTGGGTTTCCTGCAGGTCCATCAGGCGGGAGAGGTTGTAGGCAACGGCGTTATCCAGCACGGAGTCAAAGCCCACGTCAGGCCCATAGCGGCGGAACATGGCGGTGTTGTTATTGCGCATGGCGCCCATGTGATACTGCTGGGTCCATCCACGCTGGGCATACATGGCGCCCAGGCCGGCCAGCAGCACGGTGCGGTAGCTGTCGATATGCTTCTGCTTCATTTCTTCCCCGTTCATGGCAGCCTGGAACGCCTTGTCCGCCTGCTTGAAGGAAGGTTCGCCCCACGGCACCGTATCCATGCCATGATCGGAAATGCGGCAGCCGCAGGCGTGGAAATATTCCACCCGGCGTTCAAGGGCAGTGAGCACATCGGCGGTGGATTTGATCTCCATGCCGGCAGCCCGGGAAAGATTCTGGATATAATCGGCAAAGCCGGCCTTATCCACGTTTACAGCCTTGTCGGGGCGGAAGGTGGGCAGCACTTTGGCCTTCAGGGTGCCCTGGGCGGCGATGGTCTTGTGGTAGGAAAGATCATCGGCGGGATCATCGGTGGTGCACAGGTAATCCACATTGAATTTGTCAATCAGCTTCTGAGCGCGGAAATCTTCCTGCTGGAGCATGGCGCTGGCCTTTTCATAGATTTCGCCCGCGGTTTCCTTGTTCAGGGGCGTAAAAATGCCAAATACCCGCTGGAGTTCCAGATGGGTCCAGTGGTAGAGAGGATTGCCGATGGCATGGGCCACGGTATCGGCATAGGCGGTGAACTTTTCCTTGGGATCGCCATCGCCGCGGATGAGCTCTTCCGGAATACCGTAGGAGAGCATGGCGCGCCACTTGTAATGATCGCCGCCCAGCATCAGATGGGTGATGTCCCGAAACTGCACATTCTCGGCAATTTCCTTGGGGGAGAGGTGGCAATGGTAATCGATGATGGGCATTTTCTTGGCAGCTTCGTGATAAAGCTTCCGGGCAGTTTCCGTTTTGAGCAGGAAGTTTTCGTCCATAAAGGGCTGCATGTGAGGTTCCTCCAATCGTTATTTATTTTTTCTGTTTTCCAGTTCGTTGTTCAGATACCCCGCTAGAATCTCCACGATCCGGGCGTTTTTGCCGCCTTTGGCCACGATGACGTCCGCTTCGGAAATGTAATTGCGGATATAGCGATCATACATGGGCTTGACGGTATTCAGATATTGGGCGGAGATATTGTCAATTTGCCGACCCCGCTCCTTAATATCCCGGGAAATGCGCCGAAGCAGGCAGATATCGGGCTCCACGCTGATGTAGGGCTTGAGAAACATTTTATCCATCAGCCGGGGATCATAAAAAGCATGGATGCCTTCCACGATCAATACATCGGCAGGATGAATGATCTCATTGGTATCGCTGCGGGCATGGAGGGAAAAATCATAGCCTTTGCGCTGAATGGAGCGGCCTGCCATGAGATCGCACACGTCCTGATAGAGCAGATCGTGATCGAAAATGCAGGGCTCGTCGTAATTCAGGGCGCAGCGCTCTTCAAAGGAAAGATCGGGGTGATCCAGATAGTAGGCATCCTGATTGATCACCACGCTTTTTGCGCCGGTGTGCGCTACCAATTCCTGAGCAAGCGTACTCTTTCCCGAGCCGCTGGCACCGCAGATGCCGATGAAAAGCAGGAAAAACCCCCCTTTTTCCCCATTTTCTCAAAGATACCGCAAAAAGCCGTTTATGTCAACCCTTGGCAAGAAAAATCAGCATATAAAAAAGAAATGCAGCATCGAATGCTGGCATTTCTTTTAAGTACCTGGGCCACATTGCTGAGGGAACAGCGATATAATATTCCCCAATTGGTTTTCGGGAGGGCGCGGGAGGGTGCTTTTGACTCAAAAGCATCCTCCCGCAATATCGCATCAACCAAAATACTTCTTGGCGCTGCGGAACAGGCCCATATCGTAGTTGCCGGGCACGTTCTGGTAAAGGCCATCGCTGATGCGCTCGGAATGGCCCATCTTACCCAGGATGCGGCCATCGGGGGAGAGGATGCCTTCGATGGCGGCTACGGAGCCGTTGGGGTTAAAGAGGATATCATCGGTGGGATTGCCCTCCATATCCACATACTGAGTGGCTACCTGGCCATTGGCGATCAAAGTCTTGGCCACTTCATCGCTGCAAAGGAACCGGCCCTCGCCATGGCTGATGGGCACGGTGAATACATCGCCCACTTCGGTTTCCATCAGCCAGGGGGAATTGCTGGAAGCGATGCGGGTGCGAACCAGGCGGGACTGGTGGCGGCCGATGGTGTTGTAGGTGAGGGTGGGGGCGTTGGGGTTGGGCGGGGTGATGCGGCCATAGGGCACCAGGCCCAGCTTGATCAGCGCCTGGAAGCCGTTGCAGATGCCCAGCATCAGGCCATCGCGGTTGTCCATCAGATCGGAGATGCCATCCTTCACCGCGCCGTTGCGGAAGAAGGCGGTGATAAATTTGCCGGAGCCATCGGGCTCATCGCCACCGGAGAAGCCGCCGGGGATAAACACGATCTGGGCATTCTTGAGGGCCTTGGCAAAGCGCTCCACAGAATCGGATACGCCCTGGGCGGAAAGGTTATTGAGCACCAGAATTTCGCCCTTGAGCCCTGCGCGCTCGGCGGCGCGAATGGAATCAAATTCACAGTTGGTGCCGGGGAAAACGGGGATCAACACCCGGGGCACGGCGATGGAATGGGCGGGACGCAGGATTTCCTTCTTGGGGGTGTTGATCACGGGGATCTCCTGATGATGGTTCACGGTGGCGGGATATACCCCTTCCAGCTTGCTTTCGTAGCAATCCATAAGGCTGCGCAGCTTCACCACTTCGCCGCACCAGCTTAGGCCCAGCCGCTTATCCGTACGGCCCAGAGCAACGCCGATGGGATCGTTTTCAGCAAGTTCCAGAATGAACGCGCCGTATTTCTTTTCAAAGAGGGTACTCAGCGTCAGGTGATCATCAAAGGAGAAGCCCACCTGATTGCCAAGGGCCATCTTCAGGATACCTTCGGCTACACCGCCACGCTCCAGTGTCCAGGCGGAAAGGGCCTTACCAGTGGAGAGCAAAGCATGCACCTCTTCAAAGAGCGCTTTCAGGGATTCGGGCTTGGGCAGGCCGTTCTCATCATATTCGGGAGCCAGCAGCACGCACTTGTGGCCCGCGCTCTTGAATTCAGGAGAGCGGATATCCTTGAGGGAAGCAGTGGTGACGGCAAAAGAAACAAGCGTCGGGGGCACGTCCAGCTGCTCAAAGGTGCCGGACATGGAATCCTTGCCGCCGATGGAGGCGCAGCCCAGATCCCACTGGGCCTGGAGAGAACCCAGCAGCGCGGCCAGGGGCTTGCCCCAGCGTTCTTTCTTGCCCTGGGGCTTTTCAAAGTATTCCTGGAAGGTGAGATAAGTATCGGAAAGATCGGCGCCGGCAGCGATCAATTTGGCAATGGACTGCACAACCGCCAGATACGCGCCGCGGTAGGGGCTCTGCTCGGTGAGATAGGGATCATAGCCCCAAGCCATCAGGGAGCAGGTATCGGTTTCGCCCTTTTCCCGGGAAATTTTGTGGGCCATGGCCTGGATGGGGGTGAGCTGGCGCTCGCCGCCAAAGGGCATGAGCACGGTGCCCGCGCCGATGGTGGAGTCAAAGCGCTCGGAAAGGCCCCGCTGGGAGCATACGTTCAGATCGCCGGCCAGAGCAAGATAACCCTTCACAAAATCGGTGGGCAGAGGGGCGGTTTCCTTGGAAGGCGCAGCCACATGGGCGGCGGCTTCCTTGGGCGCGCCGTTGGAATTTAAGAATTCGCGGGAAATATTCACGATGGTTTCCCCGCGCCATTGCATGGTGAGGCGGGGCTCTTCCTGCACAGTGGCCACGATGGTGGCTTCCAGGTTTTCATTCCCGGCCAGGGCGATGAATTTTTCGGCGTCCTCGGGGGCGACCACCACGGCCATGCGCTCCTGGGATTCGGAAATGGCCAGTTCAGTGCCGTCCAGGCCCTCGTACTTCTTGGGCACCTTATCAAGATCAATAGCAATGCCGTCCGCCAATTCGCCGATGGCTACGGATACGCCGCCTGCGCCAAAGTCGTTGCAGCGCTTGATGAGCAGGGAGGCTTCGGGATTGCGGAACAGGCGCTGGAGCTTGCGCTCTTCGGGGGCGTTGCCCTTTTGCACTTCCGCGCCGCACTGATCGATGGATTCCAGGGTGTGGGCCTTGGAGGAGCCGGTGGCACCGCCGCAGCCATCGCGGCCGGTGCGGCCGCCAAGGAGAATGATGATATCCCCGGGCAGGGGGCATTCCCGGCGCACATTTTCAGCGGGGGCCGCCGCGATCACCGCGCCGATTTCCAGGCGCTTGGCGGCATAGCCGGGATGATACAATTCATGCACTTCGCCGGTGGCCAGGCCGATCTGATTGCCGTAGGAGGAATAGCCTGCGGCAGCGGTGGTGACAATTTTGCGCTGGGGCAATTTACCGGGCATGGTTTCGGAAAGGGGCACGGTGGGATCGGCAGCGCCGGTAACGCGCATGGCGGCGTATACATAGCTGCGGCCGGAGAGGGGATCGCGGATAGCGCCGCCGATGCAAGTGGCCGCGCCGCCAAAAGGCTCGATCTCGGTGGGGTGGTTGTGGGTTTCGTTCTTAAAGAGCAGCAGCCATTTTTCGGGGCCGTTTTCGGTCTGCACGTCGATCTTCACGGTGCAGGCGTTGATTTCTTCGGATTCATCCAGCTTTTCCAAAAGCCCCTGCTTTTTCAGGTACTTGGCGCCGATGGTGGCCATATCCATGAGGGTGACGGGCTTTTTGATTTTGAGTTCTTCCCGCACTTCCAGATACTTTTCGTAGGTCTTCCGGGCGGCAGGATCATCAAAGGAAAGATCGGTCAAGTGGGTGAGGAAGGTGGTGTGACGGCAATGGTCGCTCCAGTAGGTGTCCAGCATGCGGATTTCGGTAAGGGTGGGGGCGCGGCCTTCGCTCTTAAAATAATCCTGGCAGAATTTAAGGTCGTCATCATCCATGGCCAGGCCGTATTTTTTCACAAAATCGTGGAGCCCGGCGGCATCCAAAGTGGGGAAGTCATGCAGGGTTTCCACCATGGGGGGCGCATCGTACACAGCCTTCAGGGTTTCAAAGGTTTCCAGGGAGGCTTCCCGGCTTTCCACAGGGTTGATTACGTATTTCTTGATCTTTTCCACCTGTTCATCGCTGACATCGCCGTAAAGGTAATACACCTTGGCGGTGTGCACCAGGGGACGATCCTTCTGGGAGATGAGCTGGATGCACTGGGAAGCGCTGTCCGCCCGCTGGTCAAACTGGCCGGGGAGATATTCCACGGCAAATACCTTGGCCTTACAGGCGCAGGGCATATCTTCGGTAACCGTATCCAGCTGAGGCTCGGCAAATACGGTGTTTTTCAGGCTTTCAAACAGGGCCTCATCCACGCCTTCCACGTCATAACGGTTGAGCAGGCGCACGTTTTCCAATTCCTCAATGCCCAGCAGGCTCGTAAGGTCGTTTTTCAGCACCTGAGCTTCATGATCCAGCCCCGACTTTTTTTCCACATATACGCGATATACCATGATTATGCCTCCTTGTTCAGCGCCCGCCGGCCGATATCCTTGCGGTAATAGGCGTTGGCAAAGCTGGTTTTTTCTACGGCTTCATAAGCGTTTTTCACAGCGCAGTGCAGGCATTTGCCCGTGGCGGTAACGCCCAGCACTCTTCCGCCGCCGGTGAGGAGATGGCCCTGTTCATCCAGCTTGGCTCCGGCCACATAGGTGGTGACGGTATCGGTATCAGGAGTGAGGGTGATGGGGAAGCCGGTTTCATATTTCTGGGGATAGCCCTTGCTGGCCATCACCACGCAGCAGGCGGCGCCGGTATCAAATTCCACTTGGCAATCAGCCAAAGTTTCATTGCGCACGGCCTGGAAAATGGTGAGTAGATCGCTCTTTAAAAGGGGCAGCACCACCTGAGTTTCCGGATCGCCAAAGCGGCAATTGTATTCGATCACCTTGGGGCCGTCCTTGGTGAGCATGAGGCCAAAGTAGAGGCAGCCCTTGAAGGGGCAGCCTTCCATTTGCATGGCCTTCACGGTGGGAATAAAAATTTCTTCCATGCAGCGCGCAGCCACTTCTTCCGTATAGAAGGGGTTGGGGGCGATGGTGCCCATGCCGCCGGTGTTCAATCCCTGGTCGTCATCCAGCGCACGCTTGTGATCCATGGAGGATACCATGGGCTTCAAGGTTTTTCCATCGGTAAAGGCCAGCACGGATACTTCGGGACCCTCCAGGAATTCTTCGATGACCACCCGATTGCCGCTATCGCCAAATACCTTGTTTTCCATCATATCGATGACGGCGGCCTTGGCTTCTTCCCGGGTCTTGGCGATTACAACGCCCTTGCCCAGGGCCAGCCCATCCGCCTTGATTACAATGGGAGCAGGGGCGGATTCCAGATAGGAAAGAGCATCCTGCATATCGGTGGAAATATGGCAGGCGGCGGTGGGAATATGATATTTTTCCATGAGGTTTTTGGAAAATACCTTGCTGGCTTCAATGCGGGCAGCCGCCTTGGTGGGGCCAAAGGAAGGAATGCCGGCGGCTTCCAAAGCATCCACAGCGCCCAGAGCCAGGGGATCATCCGGGGCCACCACGGCAAAATCAACGGCGTTTTCCTGGGCGAATTTTACGATGCCTTCAATATCCTTGGCACCGATATTCACGCATTCGGCGTCCGCGGCCATGCCGCCGTTGCCGGGCAGAGCATAAATTTTTTCCGCTTCCGGGCTCTTTTTCAAGGCCTTGATGATGGCGTGCTCCCGCCCGCCGGAACCTACGACCAGAATTTTCATATCAAATCCTCCTGTCCGGACAATGCTGCGATTGTTCGGAAAGATTTCCTGTATTATTTTACAGCATTTCGGGGAAAATACAAGGATATATAAACATAAAAACATCCCGAAGCGCTTTTCGGGAGGGCGCGGGAGGGGGCTTTTGGCTCAAAAGCCTCCTCCCGCAAAATATACTCTTAATGGTGGAACAGGCGCATGCCGGTGAAGGCCATGGCCATGTTATATTTGTTGGCGCAGGCGATCACCACGTCGTCGCGGATGGAGCCGCCGGGCTCGGCGATGTACTTGACGCCGCTGCGCTTGGCCCGCTCGATATTATCGTCAAAGGGGAAGAAGGCATCGGAACCCAGAGCCACGTTATCCTTGGTGGCCAGATACGCCTTGGCTTCTTCATCGGTGAGGGGCTCGGGACGCTCCGTGAAATACTTCTGCCAGTTGCCGTCAGCGCATACGTCTTCTTCGTTCTTATTGATGTAGCCGTCAATCACGTTGTCCCGGTCAGGGCGGCCCAGGGTGGGTTTGAAGGGGAGAGAAAGCACCTTTTCATGCTGGCGCAGCCACCAGGTATCCGCCTTGGTGCCCGCCAGACGGGTGCAATGGATACGGCTCTGCTGGCCGGCGCCAACGCCGATGGCCTGGCCGTCCACCGCGTAGCAAACGGAATTGGACTGGGTGTATTTCAGGGTGATCAGCGCCACGATCAGATCGCGAAGGGCGGATTCGGGCATATCTTTATTATCGGTAACGATATTCTGGAGCAGTTCTTTATTGATCTTGAAATTGTTGCGTCCCTGCTCAAAGGTGATGCCGAACACCTGCTTGTGCTCCTGCTCGGCAGGCACATAGTCAGGATCGATCTTTACGATGTTGTAATTGCCCTTGCGCTTGGATTTAAGAATTTCCAAAGCTTCGGGCTCATAGCCGGGGGCGATCACGCCGTCGGATACTTCCCGCTTGATGAGCAGGGCGGTGGTTACGTCGCACACATCGGACAGGGCCACCCAATCGCCAAAGGAGCACATGCGGTCGGTGCCACGGGCACGGGCATAGGCGCAGGCCAGGGGGGATTCATCCAGATTTTCGATATCATCCACAAAGCAGGCCTTCTTGAGGGTATCGGACAGGGGCAATCCCACGGCGGCGGAGGTGGGGGATACGTGCTTAAAGGAAGTGACGGCGGGAAGGCCCAGGGCTTCCTTTAATTCTTTCACCAGCTGCCAGGAGTTGAACGCATCCAGG
Organism: Clostridiales bacterium; assembly: GCA_015056125.1. GTDB lineage: Bacteria > Bacillota > Clostridia > Christensenellales > Aristaeellaceae > RUG563. The sequence continues at coordinate 27,547 of SVGW01000026.1, forward strand.
AAATTGATGTAGCCGGGACGGCCGCAGAGAATTTCGATGGGCAATTCGCTGCCATCGTGCATGTAAATCTTGGAAGGCTTCTGATTGGGGTTGCAGCCGTATTTCAGTTCAAATTCTTTCATGGTGTTCCCTCTCCTTTTCTCTTACTGGTGCTTGTTGATGATGCGCTGCTCGTATTCGCCGGTTTCAATATCCGTATAGCGCACGAACAGGGAAATCTTGTTGTCTTCGTTGAGGTTGTCCCACAATTCCTTGGTGAAGCAATTGATGCAGCAGGGAATCTTCACCCGCTCGGGCTCGCCCTGGAATGTGGGGATCACGGGGTTGCCATCGCATACGTAGGTATGCAGGAAATGGCCCAGGCCGGGGGTGGCGGGATATTCATAGAAGAAGCGGGCGCAGGCATTGCCGTCAGGATCGGCGGCCTTGAGGATGGACATTTTGTAGCTGCCGTCACCCGCCTGGATGCCGGAAATGCGGGGGGTCCAGTTGGGCTTGTCATCTTCAAACTGACGGGTGCGAAGCGCGGCTTCCCAGCTTTCGCCTTTAGCCAAGTATTCCCAGATGGTATCGGTTTGATCGCCGTTGGTAACGATCAGGCCCTGGCCGGCTTCCCGCACGGGATGATAAATGATCAGGTGGGGGTCCACCATCTTGCTGGGGTCATGGGCCTGGGTGCGGATGCCGTCTTTCTCCTGAATGAATACGCGGTTGCGGCTGTTCACGCTGCGGCCCATGATGAAATAGGCGGCCACGGCTTTTTTGCCATCCTCGGTAACGCCCAGCACGATGCCCCGGCCGGGATACACATTATTGGAAAGCAGATCCTTCATGGTGTTTACTTCGTATACATTCATGGGGATTATTCCTCCTCTTTGATGATCACATGGCGGCCTTCTACTGAGAGGCGGCCCTGGCAGAAAAGAGATACGGCATGGGGAAGCAGCTTCCATTCTGCTTCCTCCATAATGCGCTTTTGCAATGTTTCGGGGGTGTCGTTTTCCAGAACGGCCACGGCCTTCTGGGCGATGATGGGGCCGCCGTCGCATTCTTCGGATACAAAATGCACCGTGGCGCCGGAAAGCTTCACGCCATAGGCAAGCGCCGCTTCATGCACATGCAATCCATAATAACCCTTGCCGCAGAAGGAGGGAATCAGGGCAGGATGCACATTCATGATGGCGTTGGGGTAGGCGTTGATGAGTTCTTCGGTGAAAATCACCATGAACCCGGCCAGCACCACCAGATCCACGTTCAGTTCTTTCAGCTTTTCCACCACAGCCTGGGTCATGGCCCGGTTGGAATCGTAGGATTTCCTTGGCACTACATAGCCGGGAATTCCCGCCTTGGCGGCCCGTTCCAGCGCATAGGCCCCTTCTTTGGAGGAGATCACGGCGATGATCTCGCCGCCGCCCAGTTCGTTTCGCATCTGGGCGTCAATCAGCGCCTGCAGATTGGTGCCGCCGCCGGAAACCAGCACGGCAATGCGGGTCTTTTTCATCACAGGATCACCTTTTCATCGGATTTTACGATTTCGCCGATCACGTAGGCGTTATCGCCGTTGGCCCGGAGGATTTCAAGGGCGGTTTCCACTTCATTGGCGGGCACCACCACGCTCATGCCCACGCCCATGTTATAGGTGTTGAACATATCGCGCTGGGGGATATTGCCTTCCTTGGCGATGAGATCAAAGATGGGCAGCACTTTCACCGCGCTCTTGTCGATCTTGGCGCCCAGCCCGTCGGGAATGGAACGCGGGATATTTTCATAGAAGCCGCCGCCGGTGATGTGGGAAATGCCCTTCACATCCACCTTTTTGATGAGTTCCAGAATGCTCTTCACATAAATGCGGGTGGGGGTGAGCAGCGCCTCGGCCACGCTCTTTCCATTCAACTCCTCACGGGGAGTATAGAGGGAAGGCGGATTCTTGTCAATATCAAAGACCTTGCGGCACAGGGAGAAGCCATTGGAATGAATGCCGGTGGAGGGAAGGGCAATCACGATATCCCCCTCCTGCATCCGGGTATTATCAATGATCTTTTTCTTATCCACGATGCCAACGGCAAAGCCGGCCAGATCATAATCTTCCACGGGCATGAGGCCGGGATGCTCCGCCGTTTCGCCGCCGATGAGCGCAGCGCCGCTTTGCACGCAGCCCTCCGCCACGCCGGATACGATTTCGGCGATTTTTTCAGGAATATTTTTGCCGCAGGCGATGTAATCCAGGAAGAACAGGGGCTTGGCGCCGCAGCAGATGATATCGTTTACGCACATGGCCACGGCGTCGATGCCGATGGTGTCGTGCTTATCCATGAGGATGGCCAGCTTTACTTTGGTGCCGCAGCCATCGGTGCCGGAAACCAGCACGGGCTTTTCCATGCCCTCCATGGGCAGGCCGAAGCAGCCGCCAAAGCCGCCTACGTCATCCAGGCAGCCTTCGTTGCGGGTGCGAGCGATGTGCTTTTTCATCAGTTCCACGGCCTTGTAGCCGGCAGTGATATCCACGCCTGCCGCGGCGTAGCTTTCAGAACGGGAATTGTTGTGCATGATGCTCTTCCTTTCTTCCGTCAGACGTGTATTTTATTCCTTGCCGTTCCAGCAGTAGGTGCACAGCTTGCATTTGTCCAGGCCAATGGCCTTTACCACACCCTCCAGGGATTGAAATTCCAGAGAGGCAAAATTGAATTTATCGCAGATAGCCTTGCGCATGGCCTGGCCCCGGGGGGTGGAAGCGTCGCTGTATTCATCCAGGTGCTTGAGCCCTTCTTCTCCTTCCAGCTCCATCACAACTCGCCTGGTAATCAATTCCATATCGCTGGTGGCCCGGGAAAAATTTAAGTATTTGCAGCCATACATAACGGGCGGGCAGGCGGAGCGCATGTGCACAGCCTTGGCACCGTTTTCATAGAGGAATTCCACCGTTTCCTGCAGCTGGGTGCCCCGCACGATGGAATCGTCCACAAAAAGCAGGCTCTTATCCTTGATCAGGTCATGCACGGCAATCTGCTTCATTTTGGCCACCTGGTTGCGCTGGCTCTTATTGGCAGCGGTGAAACTGCGGGGCCAGGTAGGGGTGTATTTAATGAAGGGACGGGCAAAGGGAATGTGGCTGCGGTTGGCATAGCCAATGGCGTGAGGCGTGCCGGAATCGGGTACGCCGCCTACATAATCCACGCCCTGGTTGGCTCCGGTTTTTTCATCCTGTTCGGCCATGATTTCGCCGTTGCGATAGCGCATGCATTCCACGTTCACGCCCTCATAGGAAGCGGTGGAATAGCCGTAATAGCTCCAGAGGAAGGAACAGATGCGCATTTCCTTTCCGGGCGGGGAAAGCTGGATTAGTTCATCTGCAGAAAATTCCACGATTTCGCCGGGGCCCAGTTCCTTTTCGTCCACATAGTCCAGCTTTTGATAGGCGTGGGATTCAAAGGAGACGCAATAGCCATCCTCGCTTTTTCCAATCAGCACAGGCAGCCGGCCCAGGCGGTCTCTGGCGGCGATGATGCGGCCGTCATCCTTGAGAATGAGGATGGAGGCGGTGCCGTCAATCACCTGCTGGGCAAATTGAATGCCCTCGATGAAATTACTTTTTTGGTTGATCATGGCGGCCACCAGCTCAGTGGAGTTCACCTTGCCCCCCTGCATGGCACCAAAATGGCCGCCGCTGAACACCAGATATTGATCAATGAGCTGGGGCGCATTATTGATTACGCCAATGGTGCACAGGGCATAGGTGCCAAGCTTGGATCGAATCAGCAGGGGCTGAGGATCGCTGTCGCTGATGCAGCCTATGGCGGAGGTGCCCCTCATTTCATCGAAGATATGCTCGAATTTGGTGCGGAAGGGAGAGTTGCTGATGTTGTGGATTTCCCGCTGCAGCCCCACCTCCGGATCATATGCGGCCATGCCGCCCCGACGGGGAGCCAGGTGGGAATGATAGTCGGTTCCAAAGAATACATCGGATATTGCGTCGCGCTTGAGTGCAGCGCCAAAAAAGCCGCCCATAATGCCTCCGTATTTTTTGATATATTATTATGATGAAAAAAACACTTGAAAAGGGGATTATTGGAATTCGGCGCAGATGGCAGCGTCTTTCTTCAGCACAGCCTCGGCATCCTGGGCGCGCTTGGCATCCAGGCGGGCAGCCAGGGTGTCATCGGACAGGGCGATGATCTGAGCGGCCAGAAGGGCGGCGTTGCCCCCGCCGTTGATGGCCACGGTGGCAACGGGAATGCCGGTGGGCATCATCACGGTGGAAAGCAGAGCGTCCATGCCGTCCAAGGCGGCGGATTTGCAGGGAATACCGATCACGGGCAAAGTGGTGTTGGCGGCAATGGCGCCGGCCAGGTGCGCAGCCATGCCGGCTGCGGCGATGAGCACGCCAAAGCCGTTTTTCCGGGCGCTTCTTGCAAAATCCCGTGCCTGATCAGGGGTGCGGTGCGCAGAATATACGTGAACCTCAAAGGGGATTTCCAGCTGGGTCAGCATGTCGGTGGCTTTGCGGATGATAGGCAGGTCACTATCGCTGCCCATGATGATGCCCACTTTTTTCATGGTTTCAATGCTCTCTTTCAAATGATAGGCCGCCTTTGCAGGGCAAACCACGCTTATTATAGCATGAAGGAGGCGGATATGCAAGAAAAAGCTGAATTATTTATAATGAATCATTGTTAATGTTCGGTTTTTTAAATGTTACAAAAGAAAAAAGAAAACGAAAAATAGCAATATTTTTCCAAACGCTCAAAAAACTCGAACGATATCATATGTGCTCCTTTGTTCTTTTTCGCCCTATTTTTCCATGAATGCCCAATTTCATCGCCCTTTTCCAGCATAGGGGCGAAAAAAGACGGCCATATTGGGAGGGAGAAATCAAAAACGGGGGAGAAAAGCATGGGAAAAAGAAAAAGCCGCCTGAAAATATTCTGCGGCATTGTGATGATGATTGTAACGGCCTGGATGATCTTTTCGCCTACTTCCCAGGCCATCCGTTCCCTGCCGGAAATTTACCGGCTGGCAGTGGGGGAAAGCTGCCAGTTTAACACAGGCATCGCGGTATTATCCTCCCAGGATGAGCGATTGCTTTCGGCGGACGTCCATTCTTTGGCCGCGGTGGAAACAGGCCAGGCAGAAGTGACCCTCAGCCTCTTTGGGCTTTTTCCCGTTCGCCGGATGCAGGTGGATATTGAGCAGGAAAAGCGGCTGGTGCCCGGGGGCCAGGCGGTGGGGGTGGCCCTGGCCACTCAGGGCGTATTGGTGATAGGGGTATCGGATGTGAGCGGAAGGAGCCCTGCTCAGGCGGCGGGGCTCAAAGCCGGGGATGTGATCCATAGCATTGATGGGGAAAGCGTCACCGACAGCGAGCATTTAACGCGCTTGGTGACCGCAGCCCAGGGGAAGGAAATGAGGCTTACCTTTCAGCGGGACGGCCAGGAAAGAACCGCCGTGCTCACCCCGCAAATGGATACTTCCAGCGGCCTTTGGCGCATCGGCGCCTGGGTGCGGGACAGCACCGCCGGGGTGGGCACACTTTCCTTTTATGATCCCGAAACGGGCAATTATGGGGCATTGGGGCACGCCATTAACGATGGAGATACGGGCAAGCTTTTGCCCGTACGCATGGGCGCGCTGATGAAGGCTCAGATCGTGGATATCAGAAGGGGGCAGAAGGGAACGCCGGGGGAATTGCGGGGCTCGTTCCTGCGGGATCAGGTGGTGCTGGGGGATATTGAGAAAAATACCCAGTTGGGCATTTATGGGCATATGGATCAGCCCCATACGAATCCCCTGTACCCCAATGGGCTGCCGGTGGGGTATCAGGAATCGGTGCAGATTGGGCCCGCGGTGATATTATCCACTTTGGACGAAAATGGCGTGAGAGCGTATGAAGTGGAGATCGTGCAGAAAACCAATCAGCCCCGCCCGGCGCAAAAGAGCATGGTGATTCGGGTAACCGATCCCGATTTGCTGGAGAGAACCGGCGGCATCGTACAGGGCATGAGCGGCAGCCCCATCATCCAAAATGGCAAGATCATCGGCGCCGTCACCCACGTTTTCGTGGATGACCCCACCATGGGATATGGAATTTTTATTGAAAATATGCTGAACCAGATGGGGAATCCTGCGGAATGAACGTCAACCACAAAACGCAAAATTGAACAAAAGGCAATATCATTCCGACAAAAACTCGGATTGATATTGCTTTTTTTACTATAGGAAATTTCGCAAATTTGACCTTGCCGTTTTATATGATTCAGATATACCAAACTCAGACAGGTGCGCAACAGGGAGCTGCGCCACGCCGCTTTTTATATCCGTTTGCTTTTTGCATATTGCGTGGGTGTCATACCGGTATGCGCTCGGAACAATTTACAAAAATACGCCGCATCAAAAAAAGACAGATACTCTGCAATCTCACTCACGGTCATATTTGTCGATTCGATCAGATACATGGCTCTCCTCAACTTCATATCCATCCGATACTTCACAGGGGAAACTCCAAGTTTTTCGGTAAATATTCGGCGAAGCAAACTCGTGCTGATCGCGCATTTTTTTGCAATTTGTTCAATCGTAAGCTTTTCATTTTTTTGCAGGAGGTCACACGCATGCTTAACAATATAGCTATGCGCATCACTTTCATCCTCAATCGACTCCAAAATGCTATCTAAAAGCAAAAGAAAGCGCCCCTTGTTATACAGTTGGGTACGGGTACCGTATATATTTTCATCCGACAATGCACGGATTTTGTCAAAGCATGCGAGATTGGTGCGTTCGGATAAAATCATCGGTGCGAATGGTAACCCCCCCTCTTCGTCAGCATCAAAGCAAATGAGATAATCATCGACTTCGTCTGAGAAAACGGCCTCATACCGGGAATGCTTGGATAAAAAAACAAGATTTCCGGTGCGAGCAGATATCGTTCCGTGTTCCGTTATAAAGTCTATACTTCCGCTTACAAGAAGCATCAATCCAAAATCCGGCCTTGGCGTATTCAGATAGCTGTATTTTTGTTTATACCAGTGCTGCTTCAGCACCTTCGTTACGTGAAAATCAACATCCGAACCCAACCAGCGCAGCACCTTTTCTTTATCCACCCGGAATAACCTCCTGTCCGAATTGGCTTAATCCTACTATAATTTATTGAAAAATACAATAATTAAAGCAAAAAATATAATGATATCAGACCGCTGACAAAGTCGTCAGCGGTCAAATTTTTAGTGAAATAGCAAGAAAAAGCATCCTGGTGTCGAATAAATAAAG
>SVGW01000027.1 GCA_015056125.1 Clostridiales bacterium
CTCTTTTTTCCGACACAGGGTCCGCCGCAATCACCGGCACAGCGCCGGCAGCGCGCAGCTGGCGGATGGCCATCATTCCCAGAATGCCAACGCCCATGACCAATACAGGCTCGCCGATCTCTACGCGGCATTTTCGGAGCGCCGCCAAAGGAAAAGTGCCAATATGGCAAAGGGCGGCCTCTTCAAATGAAATCGCGTCATCTTCAATCTTAGTGATTTTTTCTTCATCCAGACATACATACTGCATATGATGGCTCCAAGATAAAGCCACCCGATCCCCGGGCTTCACCGATTCCACTCCTTCGCCCACTTCCATCACAATACCGGATGAGCTGTAACCGCCATAGCGGGGAAATTTGATTGGCACATCGGTTCGATTCGCTACCACGTTGGCCTCTCCCATTACGTTGGCGCGCTCGGTACCGCTGCTGATAGAAGAAACCATCAATTTTACAAGCACCTTTTTATATGCAATTTGTGGAATATCCTCCTCCAATAGCTGAGCAATGCCAGGGGCGGTGAATACAATTCTTTTTTGTTTCATTTTGTTCCCTCCTTGTTGTTATTATAACCCCTTGACATTCGGCATACCACATGGTATCTTACAAAGAAAGATGCACTATTCTGCAAACAGGATGTGAATTTATATGATCTCATCCCGCCCCATTTCTTCCCATTCTTTCAATGATTTTGTTATCTTCAACTATCGCCATACCGATATGAGCGCCGGCTCACCCTACCACTATCTTGCATACATGCGTGAAGGATACGGCCGTATTGAAGCCGCAGGGATCGAGCTGGATCTTGTTCCGGGCGATTTTTTCTATATTCCGCTCGGCCTTCCCTATCATTCCTATTGGAAAAACAGCGGAATGATCCGATTTGATTCTTTTGGTTTTTCCAATTTTCCTCTTTTCCCCTCCCATACCTATCCTCTGCAGCGCATTTCCCCATCTTCTCAAACCCTCGCTTTAACGGAAATGCTCTATCAAAACAAAGCCCCATCCTATCGTACGCTCGGGCTGTTCCATCTGCTGCTTGATTCCGTTCTCCCCTCCATGCAGACTTCGCCTGTCAGCAGCCAGATGAACGCCGTTTTACAGGCAGAGCAATACATGGCGCAGCACCCGGAAGAATCCATGCCGCAGGTTGCTCGCCATTGCACGATCAGCGAATCCGGGCTCTATGCCGCCTTTCGAGCCGTAAGAGGGTATCCTCCTGTATTTGCCAGGCAAAAATTTCTCATAGAAAAAGCAGTGGCACTATTGTCATCTACAGATTTGACCGTCGATGAAATCAGCCTGCAGTTGGGCTTCCACTCCACCACCTATTTCCGCCGCATTTTTATGAAGCATACGGGCAAGCGCCCTATGGACATCCGCAGGGAAAGAATGCTATAATATAAAGAACGATGCGGGTAAAATGGACTTGACTGACTATTTCGGAGGAAAGAGGAAAACGCATGAACCAGGAAGTCATCGCCCATTACGATCAATTGATCGATGAGAATAACGATCCTGTCCATGATCCGCCTGCTCTCCAGGCGTATATGAATCAGTGGGACGGCAGTGCGTTTTTGGATATGCTTTCTCTTGAATTGTGGCACAGCGTGCTGGAAATCGGCGTGGGCACAGGGCGCTTAGCCCTTCGGGTTGCGCCCCGCTGCAAGAATTTCACCGGAATTGATATTTCCCCAAAGACCGTTGAGCGGGGAAAGAGCAACCTGGCACACTGTAAAAACGCACATTTGATCTGCGGGGATTTTATGGATTATCCTTTTGGCGCATCTTTTGACCGCATTTATTCCTCGTTAACCTTTATGCATATCCAAAGAAAACAAGCGGCCATTCAAAAAGTCGCTTCTCTGCTTTCAGAACACGGTCTGTTTGTGTTGTCCATTGATAAAAATCAATCATCTTCTATCGATATGGGCACCCGACGCATTGTAATTTACCCAGATCAGCCAGATGAGATCCTTCTGTATATGCGAAAAGCAGGCTTTATCCTCTTGGATCGCGTCGAAACCCCTTTTGCTCATATTTTGGTCGCTCAAGCGCCCTATCACAAAAACGGAGGTTAAAATGATGAACAGAACACCAAACCAGACCAGATTCTTTCAAGTAAAACGTGAAGAAGGGCAAAATCCCTTCACTGGCTTCACCAGCTTCCAGCATTTTCGGGGTGAAAAGCTCTATTCCGATATTGTGGTAACGCCTGAAGCGAAAATGACGGAGACCGAGCGGGTGGAATGCTATCCCATATCTTCTGACGCCGAAGAAAACGGCCGAAATCAAGGCTATTATCCTGATAGCTCCATCGCATATATCCGGGTGCTTTGGAAGGAATTTGAACCTGAGCAGGGCGTATACAACTACGCTTTTATTGAAGATATTCTTTCTCAAGCTAAGGCGCATAACCAAAGCCTGATCTTCCGCCTCATGGCCCATAGCACCCGGGCCTGTGACGATGTGCCTGAATGGCTGAAAAAGCTGATTCCCTGCCCGGAGCGCCCGCCCATGATGCGCGTAAAGGATTCCCCTACCGATCCCTTGTTTATGGAGCTTTTTCTGAAAGCTATTGAAAAGCTGGGGGAACGCTTTGACGCTGATCCCTTCTTTGAGGCCATTGACATTTCCCTTCCTGGCTCCTGGGGCGAAGGGCATAAGCTGGAATTATATCCCCCCGATCTTTTTCAGAAAATTATGGATACCTATCTTTCTGCCTTTCCCAATACTCAGCTGATGACTCAGGTTGGCCGGCCCGAGCTGATCGAATATGCCTGGGAAAAGGCCGGTGTGCGGGTAGGCTGGCGCGGAGACGGCCTGGGCGAGCCCAACCATATCCAGAAAATCTATCCTGTTCGCATTGCCAAGATCCCGGATGCCTGGAAATATGCTCCTGTTTCGTTTGAATCCTATTGGTGGCTGGGCGAATGGCAGCGCCAGGGATGGGATCTGGATGAGATTATCGAAAAAACCCTTTCCTGGCATATTTCTTCCTTTAATCCCAAATCCATTCCGGCTCCCATTGAATGGAAAGAAAAGCTGGATAATTGGGTGAGCCGGATGGGATATCACTTTGCCATTCATTCCTTCTCATATCCGGATACAGCGGCACCGGGCGACCATGCAGAAATGACGCTTCATCTTGAAAACACCGGCGTTGCTCCTATTTATCACAGAATCCCGCTGCAGATTTGCCTTGTTGGAAAAGATACCAGCTATTGCTTTGAAACGGATGCCGATATTACCAAATGGATGCCTGGAAAACACGCTCAGCAGCTTTCCATCGATCTCCCTGCCGATGCAGCACCGGGACAATACCAGATTAAAATCAGCATAACCAATGATTTGGTACCCATGATCTATTTTTGCACCAATGCCCCCCGCCATGAAAAGGGCTATCTTGTGGGCGAAATGAATATTGAAAGGAAATAACTTGCAAAATGCTCCCAAAGCCGCCGGATTTTTCCACCGGTGGCTTTGTTTATTTTGCATATTTTTATATGCACTTTTCATTTAATACAGAAAAAAAGCAAATTTTTATGGTATTTTTTCGGTTTTTCTCTTGCCTTTCATTCTTTTTTATGTATTATATATAAGGCAGATTTTTGTATGCGCTTTATCGTGCATCGGCATTTGCTCTGCAATGCTACCGCTTTATTGCGGCAAATTACAAAAAAGGCCTGCTCTGTTATCTCTGCGCAAAGGCCTGAAGGTGGAATGGCAATGAGTTCAAAGATGTTGTTTTACGTGTTGAAACGTGTGTTCCTTGCGATCCTGACCATCTGGATCGTTATTACGGTTACCTTTTTCGTAATGCATTCCGTGCCCGGCGGTCCCTTCATTGGTGAAAAAGCCATCTCCAAGGAGGCCCAGGCTGCCTTGGAAGCCAAATATGGCCTGGATAAGCCCTTGTGGGAGCAGTATACCACCTATCTTGAAGATATCGTCACTGAATTTAATTTCGGTCCGTCCCTTAAGCAGCGCGGCCGTCAGGTAATCGATATCATTCTGGACGGTATGAAGACCTCTGCTAAGCTTGGCCTGATTGCCGCATTCAGCGCCGCTGTAGTGGGTATCACGCTGGGCTCCGTTGCTGCGCTTCGCCGCAATTCCCTGCTGGATAAGGTGATCATGGTAATTACCACGGCATTCGTATCTATGCCTTCGTTTATTATGGGATCTTTCCTATTAATTATATTCTCGGTACAGTTGGGGTGGCTGCCAGCCAACGGCGCCGCTGAAGGCGGCCTCATTCTTCCTGTTATCACCCTTGCTCTCTACCCCATGGCCTACATTACCCGCCTGACCCGCTCCTCCATGCTGGATGTGCTGGGACAGGATTACATCCGCACAGCCCGTGCCAAGGGCGTTCCCGGCATGAAAATTATTTTCGGCCACGCGCTGAAAAATTCCCTGATCCCTGTAATCACCTACTTTGGCCCCATGCTGGCTTTCATCGTAACCGGTTCCATGGTAGTTGAGCAGATTTTCGCCGTGCCCGGGATTGGCCGTCAGTTTGTATCCAGTATCACCAACCGCGACTATACCATGATCATGGGCACCACCATTTTCCTGGCTTCCCTGATCGTGATCATGAACCTGATCAGCGACTTGCTTTACAAAGTGGTTGATCCCCGCATTGAATTTGATTAAAGGAGACAGACGGCCATGCTTAATAAAAACAAACCCTTCAGCCTGCATCTGGATCCGGATGCCCTCCGGCCGGCCACTGCAGCAGAAAAAGAATACATTTCCCAAATGCGTCCCTCTTCCACCTTCTTTAAGGATGGCGTAAAGCGGCTTCTTAAAAACAAGGTGGCCACCATCAGCCTCATTTTGATTGTGATCATCACCATTTCCTCCATCGTGCTTCCTCTGGTATGGCCCTATTCTTATGATAAGATGCTGGGCGTTACCCCCGGCCGTCCCGCCGATAAATCCTACAACAATCTCGCCCCCTTCACCTACGGAAAAACCGAACAGAAGAAGATTGATGCGGGCGAATTTGTTTTCCCCCACATTTTCGGCACCGATTCCCATGGGCGCGATTACTTTATCCGCGTGGTATACGGTACCCGCATTTCCCTGGCTGTCGGTTTCTTTGCCAGCATTATCGTACTTTTGATCGGTATGACCATTGGCTCTGTCGCCGGTTACTTTGGCGGCAAGGTGGACCTTGTGATCATGCGCATAGTAGATATTATCTATTCATTGCCTGATATGCTGGTAATCATCCTCCTATCCGTTGTGCTTGGCAAGGTGCTGAATGTAGAAGGAACGGTGCTTGAAAAGATCGGCTCCAATATTATTTCCATGTTCATCGTCTTTGGCCTTCTTTACTGGGTGAGCATGGCCCGTATGATCCGCGGCCAGATTCTTTCTCTCCGTGAGCAGGAATATGTGCTTTCCGCTCAAGCCACCGGCGCCAATGGAAAGTGGATCATCCTCAAGCACCTGATTCCCAACTGCATCAGCGTGGTCATCATTTCTACCGCCCTGCAGATTCCCAATGCCATCTTTACCGAGAGCTTCCTCTCCTTCCTGGGTCTGGGCGTAAACGCTCCCATGCCTTCCTTGGGTTCTCTGGCCTCTGATGCTCTGAATGGTATTCATTCCTATACTTATCGTCTGATCATCCCTGCTCTGTCCATCTGCCTGATCGTTCTTTCTCTGAATCTTTTCGGCGATGGTCTCCGGGATGCTTTCGACCCCAAGCTCAATGCTTAATGAAAGGAGTGCATGTTTCCTATGGCAATGCTTGAAGTAAAAGGTTTGCGCACTTCTTTTTTCACCGATGCCGGCGAAGTAAAGGCTGTGGACGGCGTTTCTTTCCACCTGGATCACGGTCGCGTGCTGGGTATCGTGGGTGAATCCGGCTCCGGTAAATCCGTTACCGCCTACTCCATCATGCAGATTTTGGCCCCTACTGGCAAAATTGTGGGCGGAAGCGTGAAATTTGACGGCCAGGAACTGGTTGGCGCAGATGAAAAAGTGCTGCGCACCATCCGCGGCAACAAGATCTCCATCATCTTCCAGGATCCTATGACTTCCCTGAACCCCACCTACACCGTGGGCCATCAGCTGATGGAGGCCATCCTCCTGCACACCAACCGCAACAAGAAACAAGCCCGGGAACGCGCCCTGGAAATGCTGCAGTTGGTAAACGTAAATGAACCTGAAAAGCGATTGAAGCAGTATCCTTATGAGCTCTCAGGCGGCATGCGCCAGCGCGTGATGATTGCTATGGCACTAGCCTGTGAGCCAGATATCCTCATTGCTGACGAGCCCACCACAGCTCTGGACGTAACCATTCAGGCCCAGATTCTGGATCTGATGCGTGATCTGCAAAAGAAGCTTGGCATGGCCATCATCATGATCACGCACGATCTTGGCGTTGTCGCTCAAATGTGCGATGAAGTGGTGGTTATGTATGCCGGCTCTATCTGCGAGCAGGGTACTGCGGATGAAATCTTCTATAATCCTCGCCACGAATATACCAAGGGCCTGATCCGCTCCATTCCCACTGCCGCAAACAACGGCCAGCGCCTGCAGCCCATCACCGGCACTCCCATTGACTTGCTGAACATGCCCAAGGGCTGCCCCTTTGCTCCCCGCTGCGAAAATGCTTTGAAGGTATGCCTGACCCAGCGCGCCGAGCGCATGGTGATCAATCAAGATCATTTTGCTGCCTGCTGGATGAATGTGAAAGATGCCGTTGAAAGCGGCATAGCTACGCTGGAAGGGGGAAAAGAAAATGGCTGATAATTTCAAAAAAGATATCCCCCTGATTGAGGTAAAGGGCCTGAAGCAGTACTTTGATATCAACATGGGTTTCTTCCGCTCCAAGCCCCTGAAGGCGGTGGATGATGTTTCCTTCGCGATCAAGAAGGGCGAAACCCTGGGTTTGGTTGGCGAATCCGGCTGCGGAAAAACCACCGTGGGCCGCACCATTCTTCACCTCTATAAGCCCACTGCCGGCGAAGTGTGGTACAATGGAAAGCTCCTTAAATCCAAGGAGGATATCCACGAATTCCGCAAGAAGGCCACCATGGTGTTCCAGGATCCCTATTCTTCCTTGAACCCCCGCATGACGGTATCCGATATCGTTGGCGAGCCTTTGGATGTGCATCATCTGTATGCCGATAAGAAAGAGCGCGAGGAGCGCATTCTGGAGCTGATGGGTTACGTGGGCCTCAACAGCGAGCATGCTTCCCGCTACGCCCATGAATTTTCCGGCGGCCAGCGCCAGCGCATTGGTATTGCCCGTTCTCTGGCGGTAAACCCCGAATTCATCGTATGCGATGAACCCGTGTCCGCTCTGGACGTATCCATCCAGGCACAGGTCATTAATATGTTTGATGATCTGCAGGATCGACTGGGCCTTACCTACCTTTTCATTGCCCACGATCTGCTGGTTGTTCGCCACATTTCCGATCGTATTGCGGTTATGTATCTGGGCCGGATGGTGGAATTGGCGGATGCCGATGAAATCTATAATCATCCTCTCCATCCCTATTCCCAGTCCCTGCTCTCTGCCGTGCCTCTACCCGATCCCAAGGCAGCTCGGGCAAACAAGCGCATCGTCCTTTCCGGCGACATTCCCTCTCCCCTTAACGCTCCCTCGGGCTGCCCCTTCCGCACCCGCTGCCGCTATGCTACGGAAGCTTGTGCCCAAACGATGCCGCCCTTTGAAGAAGTGGAGCCCGGCCATTTTGTGGCCTGCCACCGGGTAAAGGAGATCAACTGATCCCTTCTCTTCCCTACTTTGTTCATCAATGCGGAAATCCCGTATTTTTGAAAAAAATATTTTTTAGGAGGACCTATCATGAAAAAGCTCGTCGCTCTGATGATGGCTCTGGTTATGGCTCTGTCCTGCTTCGGCATGGCCGTGGCTGACGAAGAAACCAGCTCCATCGCTGTCTGCCTCGCTTCCGAGCCGGACACCCTGGACCCCGCTCTCAACTCTGCCGTTGACGGCGCCACCATGGTCACCCACCTGTTCGCCGGCCTGGCCACCTGGGCTCAGGATGAAAACGGCAATCTCACCATCGTGCCCTACTGCGCGGAAGCTCTCACCGAGCCCGTTGTGAACGCCGATGGCACCGTGACTTACACCTACACCCTGAAGGACAACCTGCTCTGGTCCGATGGCCAGCCCCTGACCGCCAAGGATTTCGAATTCGCCTGGAAGCGCGCTTCCTCCAACGAACTGGGCGCTGACTACGGCTACATGTTCGAAGTTGTGAAGGGCTATAATGATGTTGTCGATGGCGTTGAAGGCGCCGAACTGGCTGTTGAAGCCACCGATGACAAGACCCTGGTTGTGACCCTGAACAACGCTGTGGCTTACTGGAATGAGCTGCTGGCCTTCCCCACCTACATGCCCGTGCGTGAAGACGTGGTTGCCAGCGAATCCTGGGCTACCGATCCCGCTACCTACATCTGCAATGGTCCCTACACCATCACCGCTTGGGAACATAACAGCAAGATCACCATGACCAAGAACGCCAACTTCTTCGATGCTGACAAGGTCACCATGGATGTCATCGAATGCTACCTGTCCGATGATGCCAACAACATGCTGGCCAACTTCGAAAATGGCGACTGGCTGCTGATCGATGACGTTCCCACCGCTGAAATCGCTTCTCTGAAGGTTGAATATCCTGAAGAATTCGTGGTGGCCGGCCAGATCGGTACCTACTATGTATGCTGGAACGTGAATGAAGAAATCCTGCCCGAAGGCTGCGCCCTCACCGGCGTTGAAGCTGAAGAAGCCCGCGAAGAAATCCGCGCCGCTCTGGGCCTGCTGCTGGACCGCAACTACATCGTAGAAGAAATCAGCCAGGCTGGCGAAGTGCCCGCTTCCTCTTTCGTTGCCATGGGTATGACCGATCCTGACGGCACCCAGTTCTACAAGAACACTGGCGTTTCCGATGAATTCGTTGGTTACTATGATACCACCGAAGAAGCCTACGAAGGCAACTGGATGGCCGCCATCGAAGTGCTCAAGAAGTACTACAACTATGACGAAGCCACCGGCATGTTCACCAACTTCCCCTCCATGGAATACATCTACAACACCAACGATGCTCATAAGGCTATCGCTGAATACATCCAGGGTGTGTTTGCTTCTGTTGGCATCAACATGACCCTGACCAACCAGGAATGGGCTACCTTCCTCAACACCCGTAAGGAAGGCGACTACTCCATCGCCCGTAACGGCTGGGTAGCTGACTACACCGATCCTATCTGCTTCCTGGATATGTGGGTTTCCATCTCCGGTAACAATGACATCCAGTTCGGCAAGGACGCTCATGCTGACCTGGCCATGTATGATCTGGATCTGACCGCTTTCGGTTATGACGTGAAGGTTGAAGACGGCACCTGGGCTGAAACCTATGACGTGCTGATCTCTACCATCAAGTCCTGCACCGACACCAACAACCGCTATGCCATGATGCATATCGCGGAAGACATGCTGATGGCCACCGGCTGCATCGTGCCCGTGTACTACTACACCGATATCTACATGATCAATGAAGCGGTGGAAGGCTTCTACTCCATCCCCCTGGGCTACAAGTACTTCATGTACACCACTGTGAACAAGTAATTTTCTGCAGAGATTTCTGTTGAAACAGCTTGGCGGCTGGCATTCGTAAGGATGCCAGCCGTTTTTCATTACAACTTCCACATCCTTTCTTCTGTTTTTTTGATATATTTTTATATTGTTTTTATGAATAAACCAAATCCAACAAATTCATAACGAAAAATCCAAGGAATCATTACCATTTTGTGCAGTTTGCATACAATCAAAGTTCAAAAAGTTTTGGTTCAAATGGGTTGTATTTTGCCGTATTATCTGGTAAAATATATCTTGTGTGTTACTATGCACTTGTTGATTTATCATCAATGAATTACATTATAGGGGGAACCAAAAATGGCTGACTATCAGACCGAAAACATCCGCAATATTGCCTTGATTGGTCATGGCAGCGAGGGCAAGACCACGCTGGCCGAGGCCATGCTCTACGCTGCTGGTCATGTGGACCGTCAGGGCAAGGTAGAAGACGGCGCCGCCACTACCGACTTTGATCCCGAAGAACTCAAGCGCCATATTTCTCTGAGCGCTGCTATCGCTCCCGTGGAATGGAAGGGCACCAAGATCAACGTGATCGACGTTCCCGGTTATTTTGATTTCATCGGCGAAATGATGGGTCCCCTCCGCGTAGTGGAAACTGCCGGTATCGTTGTGGGCGCTGTGAGCGGCCTCACCGTGGGCGCTGAAAAAGCCTGGGATTTCTCCAAGAAGAATAACGTATCTCCTATGTTCATCGTGAACCGTATGGATACCGAAAACGCCAACTATCAGAAGGTTGTGGATCAGCTCCGGGATAAGTTCGGCACCAGCGTTGTTCCCATGCTGCTGCCCATCGGCGCCGGCGCTTCCTTCAAGGGCGTTGTAAACGTGCTGGAAAATAAGGCTTACGAAGGCACCGGCAAGGGCCTGAAGGAAGTTCCCGTTCCCGCCGATATGGCCGATGCCATCGCTTCCGCCATGGAAGAAATCACCGAAGCCGCTGCCGGCGCTGATGATGAGCTGATGATGAAGTTCCTGGAAGGCGAAGAGCTGACCCACGAAGAAATCCTCTTTGGTTTCCGTGAAGGCATGAAGACCGGCGCCATCGTGCCCGTGATTGCCTGCTCTGCCACTACCGGCGTTGGCGTTGCCAAGCTGCTGGATATGATGAGTGTCTATCTCCATTCCCCCGTGGGTGTCAAACTCGAGGGCGAAAATCCCAAGAACGGCGAAAAGGTTGAGCGCACCTGCGATAACAACGAGCCCTTCTCTGCCTTCGTTTACAAGACCATCGCCGACCCCTTTGTTGGCAAGCTGTCTCTCTTCCGGGTGTGCTCCGGTACCATCACCCCTGCCACCGCCCTGTATAATGCCAATGCCGAAAAGGCTGAAAAATCCGGCGGCCTGTTCATGATGCGCGGCAAAAAGCAGAGCAACGTGAACCAGCTCAACGCTGGCGATCTGGGCGCTCTGTCCAAGCTCCAGTACACCAATTCCGGCGATACCCTGTGCGATGCCTCCAATCCTGTAAAGTATGCCCCCATCGCCTATCCCATCCCCTGCATCTCCAAGGCCGTCTACGCTGCCAAGCAGGGTGAAGAAGATAAGGTGTTCTCTGGTCTGGCCCGCCTTCAGGAAGAAGATCCTTCCATCAAGGTTGAAAAGAACGTGGAAACCACCGAAACCCTGGTTTCCGGTCAGGGCGAACTGCATCTGGATATTATCCGCGCCAAGCTGGCTTCCAAGTTCGGCGCTCAGGCCAACCTGAACGATCCCAAGATTCCCTACCGTGAAACCATCCGCAAGAAGGTTGCCTGCCAGGGCCGTCACAAGAAGCAGTCCGGTGGCCATGGCCAGTTCGGTGATGTGTGGATCGAATTCTCCCCCATCGGCGATACCAATATTGACTTTGAATTCGAAGATGCCGTTGTGGGCGGCGCCGTACCGCGCAACTTCATCCCCTCTGTTGAAAAGGGCCTGCGCGAAAATATCGTCAAGGGTGTTCTGGCCGGCTATCCCATGGTTGGCCTCCATGCCAAGCTGTATGACGGTTCCTATCATCCCGTAGACTCCTCTGAAATGGCGTTCAAGACCGCTGCCCGCATTGCTTACAAGAAGGGCTGCATGGATGCCAGCCCCGTGCTGCTTGAGCCCATCATGCACGTGGAAGTGTTTGTTCCCGATGAATACATGGGCGACATCATGGGCGATATGAACAAGCGCCGCGGCCGTATCATGGGCATGGATCCCATTGATGGCCTGCAGCGGGTTACCGCCGAAGCTCCTATGGGCGAAATGTTCAAGTATGCCACCGATCTTCGCTCCATGACTCAGGCCCGCGGTTCCTTCACGATGTCCTTCGAGCGTTATGAAGAAATGCCCACTGATGCTGCCAAGAAGATCATCGAAAATGCCCAGAAGGACGAGGACGAAGAAGAATAATTCATTTAAGCTCGGCGTTTGCCGGGCTTTTTTCTTCAGTCAGGAGGTTGTTTCCATGAAAAAATTAGCATGGCTTACGGTTGCCATTTTTCTGGCTGCGGTTGTTCTGGTGGGTGTCCTTTGGAATCAAAGCAGTCAGTTGGAAAGTTCTCTCGCTGCTTTAGAATCGGAAAAAGCAAGGGAAACGGCGCAATTGAAAGCGGATTCAGAGGCTGCGGTAGCTTTACTTCAAGGCGAACTGAATGCTGCATATGAAAACGCACAAAATGATGCTGCGCTTTATGAAGCGGCGCTGGCGGATGCATATGCGCAAATCGAAGTATTAGAGCAGGAAATGGACAATATGCTGACTTTGGCGCAGCATGAAGAGGAAATTGATGCCGTCCAAGATGCCCTTCTCAGCCAGATCGATGCGTTAAATCATCAAATCACCGATCTGCAGGCAAAGGGAGAACTTATGTCCGCTGCATTAAACGCTAAAGAACAAGATAACGCTTCCTGCCTTGAACAAATTCGCGTACTGAATGATCAACTCGTCGGAATGCACTCTCAGAGCGATTTGGAAGCCGCCGTTGCAAATGCTATCCAGGATACGGCTGATCCATTAAACGCCGCCATCCAGGCCCTGGAGGCCCAAGTTGCCGGGATGTATACCCAGGCACAACTGGATATCGCCGTATCTGCAGGAAAAGCAGAAGCGGAAGCGCCTCTCCTTGAACAAATTCACGCACTTCATGAGCAAATCGCCGGAATGCACGCTCAGAGCGATCTGGAGGCCGCCGTTGCAAATGCTATCCAGGAATCCTCCGGTCCGTTGATCGCCCAAATTCAGGCCTTGGAGGCGCAAATAGAGCGCATGTATACGGAAGATGAATTGAATGCTGCCGTTGATGCTGCTAAGAAAGAAGCAGAGCAGCCTCTCTTAAATGAATTGGAGGCCTGGGCTGCAAAAGCCGATGCCTTGGTGAAGGAGGCTCTGACCACCGCTGCTCAGGAAGCAGAAAAGACCAAAGATGCCTTTCTTGCATCGGATTTGGGCAAGGATCTTGTGCAGGCTAAGGATGATCTTACCGCAGCGCTCTCTCAAATCACTTCCCATTCCCAAATTGTATCCGCTTTGCTCCCAGTGGCTGATTGGATGATCCAGCAGGGCTTGGTGGAAGATATAGAAATTCAGATCACGATTCGGCAAGGAGAAGTGACCCAAACACTGTTCTACTCCGGCGCCACGCTTTCTTCTCTGAACCTGGATGCGTTGAATGACACCGCCTACGAAATGAACATTACCGTCCTGGATAAAGAAGGAAACGAATTAACGACCTATACATTTCAGCATGTCCCTTCATTCGATGAAAATGCCGTTGGATGAAGCAAAAAAGCGAAGGAAGCGTTTCCTTCGCTTTTCAATTGCACATTTTTAGCACGTTTCTTCCATCTCAGCGCTGACAGTCACTACCTGCCCACTGCGCAGATATATCCTTGGAACCCTTCTGCCGATAAGCCCCAGGCATTCATTGCGGTTTAGATGGCCCCAAGCTGCATATTCCTGGAGGGTGATTTCATTACCCATAAGGGTAGCAACATCCCCAGCCTGCGTCTGTGGAATCTCTGTCACATCCACCATCATCTGGTCCATGCATACCAGGCCCAGTACAGGGGCACGTTTGCCATGAATAGATACAAAGCCTTTTTGCGACAGCACCCGAGGATAACCATCAATATATCCGGCAGAAATGGTGGCTACCAGCGTGTCCTTTTCAAGGGGGGTATCATCATATCCCACCCCTTCCCCTTTTTTTACCCAGGCCACCCGGGTGATCCGGGCCTTCAGCGCCATCACTTGCTTGCCTTCAGAAAAACGTTCCCACGCTGGTGGCACGTTGCCATAGAGAAATGCCCCAACCCGCACGGCATCCATCTGCCACTGCGGGTAACGGGTCAGGCCGATGGAATCCACCAAATGCCGCATAGGCACAGGAAAGCCCAGTGATTCCATTTCATCTACCAAGCCGGTAAACAACTTTTCCTGGGCAATACTTTGCTCACGGCTCCTGAGCGCCAGATGACTATATACACCCTCAATTTTCAGGCCGGGCATGGATAGAATGGGGATGGTGCTCTTTGCATCTTCAAATCCCAGGCGATGCAAGCCGGTATCCAATTTAACCTGAATGATCGCAGGCATACCCAGGGCGCTGGCAGCATCAGAAGCCAGCTTCGCATCCTGGCACGAACCCACCGTGAGCGAAATTCCCTGCTGAATCAGCACAGGAAGATAGCTTTCCTCGGCAGGGCTCAGCAGCAGCACATGGGCCTTGGGCGCAGCACGGCGGGCAGTAAGCGCCTCTTCCGGTGCAGCCACGGCAAACCAGTCCGCGCCAGCCTCAGCCAGCGTTTTCACTGCACGAAAAAGGCCAAGTCCATATGCATTGGCCTTCACCACGCAAATAAACTTGGTCTTTTCTTCGCACAGTGATCGGGCCAAGCGGTAATTATCCAGGAAAGCATCCTCATCCACTTCGGCCCATGCGCGGGCCATGGCACGATCCAGATTCATTTTTTATTCCTCCGCAAGCTGCTTGCGATATTTCTCTAATTCTGCCTGGTTGCCCCGCACAAAATGATTAGGCTCAATTTCGCACCACTGGGGCTGATCTTTGCTATAATCATGCATGGATTCATCGTAGATCAGCGGCGGCGCATCCTGGCGATGATCAGGGGAAGGCATGGGCACGGCAGAAAGCAGCGCCTGGGTATAGGGATGCAAGGGATGGCGGAAAAGCGTTTCCGTATCCGCCAGTTCCATCAATAGGCCTTTATGGATAACAGCAATCCGATCACAGATGAAGCGCATCACAGAAAGATCGTGAGAGATAAACAGATAGGTCAGTCCACGCTTTTTCTGCAGATCAGAGAGCAAATTGAGCACCTGCGCACGAATGGATACGTCCAGCGCCGAGATCGGCTCATCCGCTACGATGAACTCCGGCTGCATAATCAACGCCCTGGCAATACCGATGCGCTGGCGCTGTCCACCGGAAAACTCATGGGGAAAGCGGCTGGCAAATTCAGGCAGAAGGCCCACATCCATTAGCGCCGCATCCACCTTTTCCTTGCGTTCCTGGGTGGTTAAATGCTTATCTACGTTGTAAAGCCCCTCGGCCACAATATAGTCCACCTTGGCGCGCTCGTTCAGGGAAGCCATGGGATCTTGGAAAATCATCTGAATTTTCCTTGTTACCTCCCGGTCCAATTCCTTGCTGATGGCGCCATTAATCTTCTGGCCCTTAAAGACCACTTCGCCGCCAGCCGTTTCATAAATGCGGATCACAGCGCGGCCAATGGTCGTTTTTCCAGAGCCGGATTCACCTACCAAGCCAAAGGTCTCGCCCTTATAAATATCAAAGCTCACGCCGCGAACGGCATAAAAGGGCTTCCGCCGCGAACCGAACGCCACCTTCATATCCTTGACAGAAAGCAGCACTTCCTTCTTTTCGCTCATCAGATTTCCTCCCCTCTCTTGAGCCTGCTCAGCACTTCCGGAGGCTCCACCTTGGGTGCACGGGGATCCAGCAGCCACGTTCTGGCCTTATGAGTGGGCGATACTTCAAAGAAGGGAGGACGTTCTTCAAAATCGATTTTCAACGCATGCGGATTCCGGGGCGCAAATGCATCTCCCTTGATTTCCAAGAAAAGATTGGGCGGAGTGCCCTTGATGGAAAACAACTCTTCTCCCTTCACGCCCAGCTGCGGCAGCGAAGAGAGCAGCGCCCAAGTGTAGGGATGGCGTGCATCATAAAAAACTTCCTGGCTGGTGCCAATCTCCACGATATCACCGGCATACATCACCGCCACCCGATCCGCCACATTGGCCACCACCCCAAGGTCGTGGGTGATGTACACGGTGGTCAATTCATACTTGCGCACCAATTCCCGGATCAGATGCAGAATCTGGGCCTGAATGGTTACATCCAAAGCCGTGGTGGGTTCATCGCAGATCAGGATTTTCGGCTTGCATGCAATGGCAATGGCAATGACCACGCGCTGACGCATGCCGCCGGAGAACTCATGAGGATACTGCTTCGCCCGGCGTTCGGGCTCGGTGATCCCCACGTCCGTCAAAGTTTCAATCATTCGCTGATGGGCAGCGGCACCGGTCAGGTTCTGATGAAGCTTCAGGGCCTCTTCAATCTGAGCCCCAATAGTCTTTAAGGGGTTCAGGCTGGTCATGGGGTCCTGCAGCACCATGGCAATTTCCTTACCGCGGATGGTGAGCCATTCTTTTTCCGCAGTATACTTGGCCAAATCCTGGCCATTGTAGAAAATACTGCCGCTATCAATCCAGCCGTTGGTATCCAGCAAGCCCATAAAGGTTTTTGTAAGCACAGATTTCCCCGAACCGGACTCCCCCACGATCGCCAAAGTTTCACCCTTGTACAGATCCAAGGATACTCCACGAATGGCATGAAGCACTTTCCCCCGCAGGGAGAATTTCACATTCAAATCCTGCACAGACAGGATCGGCGTTTTTTCCATGAATGCACTCCTCCTCACAGGTGATTTTTAGGATCAGCAGCATCCGCAAAGGAGTTGCCAATGATGTAGAAAGAAATCGTGATGATGGACAATACAATCGTGGGAAACACCAACTGATAGCTGGCAGAAGTGGCCAGCAGCATACGGCCTACATTGATCAGATTGCCCAGAGAAGGGATGCTGATGGGCAGGCCCAGGCCGATATACGTGATAAATACCTCGCTGCCGATAGCGCCGGGCACAGAGAGTGCCATGCGCAGCGTGATAACCGATACCAGATAGGGCAAAAGATTGCGGGTGATGATCCGGAAAGTACCCGTACCCAGGCAGCGGGAAGCCAGATTGTAATCTCGATCCCGAATAATCACGATCTGGTTGCGCACAAACCGCGCCATCCCTACCCACCCTGTCAGGCTCATGGCAAAAATCAGTGTAGATACACCAGGACGCATGATATAGGATACCAGAATCAGCACAATGGTGGTGGGAATATTATCGATAATATTATACACTTCCGTCAGCAGCCGATCCAAAGAGCGCACATAGCCCCACAGCACGCCAATCAGGATACCAATCATCGCCTGGCAGAAAGCCACTACGATACCGATCAGAAGAGACGTGCGCGTACCGGACCACACCATCGCCCACAAATCCTGACCGGCATTATTGGTGCCAAAGAGGAAGGGACGGGTATCAGGCAGCAAGCGAAGCTCTGATTTTTCAATGGTTATGGCATTACCGTCTTCCAGCATTTTCACCGAGGACTTTTTCACAAACAGTTCATCGCCGTTATAAGTCAACACATTAGGCGTAGTGAAAATCTCAATTTTATAATTGGACTTTGCTTCATAGGGCGTGTTTTCGTAGTCATCGGGCAGTTTCAGCTTGGTAGTGAAGTCGTTCTTTACATAGCCCGTCTTTCCCTTGTATTCCACCTTGCAAAAATCGCTTCCATATTCCAAAACGGTGAAATTTTCACGCCGGGGAATGGAAGAAAGCACATTGCTCACTGCCAGCCACTCTTCATTTTCCCAGGGAGTGACAATCAGAAGCGTATCTTTTTCCGCAGTAGCTTCCACGTTGGTCACCCGGGGCTTCACATTCATCATCTGCATTCCTGTAATAGGATGATCGATTACCAGGTTGGCAGGATACTGATTGGGAAGATAGGGCTGAATCATCGTGAACAAAAGCAGCAGCACCAGCACCGTCATAAATACCATCGCTGCCTTATTTTTCAGAAAGCATCGAAAGGTGCTCCCCCAATATGAATAATTGGAATAGCCAGCCTTTTCAGCAGCCGCACTGTCATAGGCGGCAAACTGAAACATGGAATTTTCCAAAGGCTGAGAAATATGATCCTTAATTCCCTTCATCAGCGCGCACCCTCTTTCTTGGTCAGGCTGATTCTGGGATCAATCACAGCCATCAGCAAATCGCCCAGGATCATGCCCACAATCCCGATGCAGGAATAAATCATTACAATCGCCTGCACCATGGGGTTATCCTGACGGGTAATCACGTCCACCAGCAAGCCACCCATACCGGGAATGGAATAGAGGGATTCAATATAGATGGAGCCGCCCACAGTATACAAAAGAGAAGTGGGAATATACTGAATCATCGGCACAAAAGCGTTGCGGAACACATGGCGCATGGTGATTTTCTTGCTATCCACACCCTTTGCCCGAGCAAGACGCACATAATCCTTATTCAGTTCGTCCACCATGTACCGCCGCAGCCACATGGCATAATAGGCAATATTGCCAAGGGACATGGAAAACACCGGCAAAATCCAGGAAACCCAATTTTCCCGGTCAAATAACATACCCACCTGCAAAAGCTGAGTACCATAGGATTGGATATAAATATAATACACTGCCGAGGGAACGGCATTCACCAGCACAATAAACACCGTGCCGAATTTATCCCAAAATTTGCTCTTGGAGCGCGCCATAGCAGCACCCAGTGGAATACCCAGAATCATGGCGACAGCCATGGAAAGAACGCCCAACTGAATGGACAGAGGGGCTTTTGCAGCCACGATCTGCGCAATGGGTACGCCGCGGCTGTAACGGGCAGAAGTACCCAAATCTCCCTGCAGCAGATTCAGGAAGAAATCCTTCAACTGAACCCAAATAGGATCATTCAGGCCCATTTTATCCAATGTTGCCTGGATAACCGCTTCGTCCAGCTTATCAATGTTCTCAAAATAACCGTCAATAGGCATCTGGCGAACCATTACAAAAACAATTGTAAGAATAATCACCAGTGTAAGAACAGATTGACCGATGCGCTTCAGTAAATACTTTGCCAATTTGTCAACATCCTTTGACACTCATTTGCGGCAGGAAGGGACGATCCCCTCCTGCCGCAAATTCAATCTAATCCGTATAAATCACTTGGATCTCAGTTCTGAGAGAGCGCTTCTTCCTTGGCAGCCTCATAGGCGTCCCAAGCATCATAGAAAGCATCAGTATCCATATAATCATCCAGCTTGTACTGGCCCTTATAGCGCTCGGTGGTCAGGCCGAAGGGGGCCACGGGAGCAGAGAAGGGATCCAGCAGGGAGGCAGTATAGCCGCCTACGCCATGGCCATAAGGCAGCACGTAAGCATGGTTGATCAGGTAGGCTTCCGCTTCCGCAAAGGCCAGATAACGGGCAGAAATATCATCGGTGATGGCCTTAGCATTTTCTACCAGCGCATAGTAGCCTTCGATGCATTCAGTATCGGTGGATTCGCCGATGAAGCTGTAGCTGTTGCCTTCGCGAACGAAGGGATCGGTGAAGGTTTCGGGGTCTGCATAGTCGGGGCCCCAGTTGCAGTTCATCATGGCATACATGCCGGTGCGGCGGGCGGTGTTGTAGCTGGTGGCGGGGCCGGATTCGATGATGATATCAATGTAATCAGTGCCCAGCACGCCTTCCAGCTGCTGTTCCACAATCTGGGCCTCTTCAGCAGAGTTATTGGCGGAAGTGGAGGGATTATAAAGCCACAGAATCTTCACAGGGAAGGTAGCCTTGCCTTCCAGTTCCTTCATAGCGGCGTCCTTATACTGCAGGGCAGCGTCCAGATCCATCATATCGGCGCCCTTGGCGGTAATTTCAGCCAGAGAGCCCAGGTTCACAAAGTCCACACCATTGTCATAGACGAAGGTAGGCGGAGTGATGGTGTTGAAAATCATAGATTCGGGATTTTCAGCGTCCACCAGGGTCTTGGTCTTGATGCGGTTAAATGCATTCACAATGGACTTACGGAAGTTTTCGTTGTTCACAGCCACCTTCCAGTTATCGGGCTCGTAGGCCGCGTCAAACTTGGGATCGAAGTTGAAAGTGTAGAAATAGCTGTAATAGGTGGTGATGCGAGCAGGATGGATCTTGGCCGCCTTTTCTTCGTCCATCAGCCAGTCTTCCACCAATTCGGTCTTCAGGGAAGCGGCATCCACTTCGCCGTTGAGGAACATGGTGGGAGATACAGCAGTAGATTCCTTGTTGCACTTTTCAATGATCTTGTCAATATGCACGTTGTCGGCATCCCAGTTCTCATGGTTCTTGGCCAGCACCCGGGACTCCTGAGACTTGAATTCGTCCAGATAGAAAGCGCCGCAGTAGAGCAGGGTATCATTGCCGGTGGCAAGGCCAAAGTTTTCGCCCTGAGCGGTGAGGAAGGGCTCATATACGGGCATGAAGTTCACGTAAGTGAGCATGGAAAGGAAATAAGGAACGGGCTTGGACAGGGTGTACTGCAGGGTATAATCGTCCACAGCCTTTATTCCGACAGTATTCCAATCCAGAACGGCGGCAGGATCCACGCCCTCTATCAGGATAGCGGTTGCATCATAATATACCTTTGCCCCTTCAATCACGTCATAGAGAATATCGGCGGTAGCAGAAGCGTTCTTGGCATTGAGAATGTACTTGGCAGCGGCCACAAAGTCATTGGCAGTCACATTCGCCACAACCTTGCCATCACCGTCCACCCAGGTAGCGTCCTGGCGCAGCTTGAAGGTCCAGGTCAAGCCTTCATTGGAGGATTCCCATTCCAGGGCCAGAGAAGGCTGCATCCGGCCATACATATCATATTCCACCAGGGTATCAATGATATTGGCCGCGATGGCAAATTCGTTGGTAGAAGAGGTTACCAGGTAATTCAGAGTGGTCACTTCGCTGGAATACAGCGTAGTGTAAGTGACTTCGTCTTCGGCCACGGCGCATACAGAGCTCATCAGCATCATGGCGCACAGCAGTAAAGAAATCCACTTTTTCATGCTTCGTTTTCTCCCTTCTTCTTTCTAAAATAGGCCCAACCGGCATACATATCCGGTTGATGGATGTGATAAAGCATACCACATATAGGACAAAATTTCAAGCTTGTGTACAATCAATTTCATCATAGTTCCTGATTTTCCATTGTTTTTTCCATGTATCGCCTCCATATTGTATCAATTTTGAATTTTCCAAATTTTCATATTGCATTTTTATCTGTAATTTTTCATATTAAAAGAAAAGAAATGACAGAACAGAGCATTTTTGCTCCATTCTGCCCATTTCTGATTACCATAATTTTTCCACGGTCACATTCTGAAAATAATACGTAACGATTTCTTCGGCCGTTTCGCCTTCCTGCGCCATTTGATAAGCGCCCCACTGAGGCATGCCTACCCCGTGGCCGTATCCCTTTCCTTCCATAATAATTTTCCCATCGTCTTTTACCAGGCTGCTCAGAAGCGTAGATCGCATTACGGAAGAGCCCAGGGCAATTCTCAGTTCGGGAGCAGAAACGGCATACCCGTTAATCAGGATCGTTTCCGCCCGTCCACTCTTTCCTGTTTTCCCTGTTTGAATGGAATCGATCTGGGCGATATTTTCATTGAGCCCAGCTTTTTTGGCCGCTGCGATCACTTCTTTTTCCGTGAAAACCGCACGCCATTCCCTGGCCTCCTCCGGCGCCTGATCGCTTTCCCGCCCATCCGTTATTTGGGTATATCCAGGTTCTTCTTTATTATAGGCAAGCCCTTCCCTGGCCAAGGCGGTTGTGCCGCCAGAATGCGCATGAAACCAGGCGTAGGGCAATTCTCCTCCATAGGAAAGCACCAGTCCTTCCGTTTCCTTGACCGCTTGCTCGATCCTTTCGTTGATGCCTGTATCATCATATGCCTGCGCCTCTTCAATATCGGTGGAGATATCAGCACTTTCATATTTGCTTTCTTTTTCCGTGCAGAATTTCAGCACGAAGGTTCGCGCCAATATTGCCTGCGCTTTTAATGCTTCCAAGGGCCAATCATTCTTCATTTCACCAGCCAGCACCCCCAGAAGGTAGGTTTCGATGTCCATTTCCTTGGTTTCTTCTTCATCCGTTTGATATACGTTCAGCACGGGAATGCCTGCCTCATTTTTCTCCAGCTTCTCCGGCAGCGCAGGCTTTTTGCTCTGCTGCTCATGTCCCAAAGGTACTTTGGTCTGTTCTTGCTCATTTTCTGCGCTTCCGGAGCAGCCGCTCAGAATCAGCATGCCTGCCAGTAGCAGAATCATCCATCTTTTTTTATTCCATTTCTTTTTCATCAAAAAAATTCCCCCTCCACGGCATTATCTTGGCCTGCAGCCCTCAATGCCATGCAGGGGAAATTTCAGGAAATTTTTATTTATTTGCCGTCAACTTAGCCCACAGGAATATCCCACTGCACCCCCAGCACTTCGTTCAGGCGAACGAAGGTCTTGGTGCCGGCGATACCATCCACAGTCAGGCCCTGGGTGCGCTGGAAGCGCATCAAAGCAGAACGGGTCTTGGGGCCAAACTTGCCATCATCCTCGCCATCGGCCAAATGGCCCAGCTGGATCAGCTGCTGCTGCAACTTCTTAACGGCCGCGCCGCTGCTGCCCTGCTGCAACTTGGTCACATTGGCGCCAACGGCAGGCTTGCTGGGATCCACTACATCGGGCTCAGCATTGGACACATTCAGCGTCTTGATCACAGCCCAGGTAGCGGGCCCGATCACGCCATCCTGCTTAAGGCTGTAATCCTTCTGCAGGGCCAGCACGGCAGCCTTGGTCTTAGGCCCAAAGATGCCATCGGCATTGCCCAGCAGATAGCCGGCAGCCTTAAGCCTCATCTGGGCATTGGCCACATCGTTGCCGTAAGAACCATTGCGCAAGGAACGCTCGGTGTAGGGATCATCCACGGTGCCCTGGTTCTGCTTGTCTTGTTCTTCCTGGTTATTGACCGTGCTGGGCCAGAGATAGCGGCGCACGATATTGGCAGCGATACCATCGGCCTTGAGGCCATTGGCGGTCTGGAACGCCTTGACGGCAGCCACAGTATCCGCGCCATAGTAGCCGGAAGGAGAAATGGAGAGATAGTTCAGGGACACCAGCTTCTGCTGGAGCACATACACATCGTAGCCCCGGGCACCGGAAGAAAGAGTGCGCACAGGAATACCGCCGTTAAAAATCTTGGCACTGCGGTTATAAAGGGCGTCCTTGGTCTTGGGGCCCGCCTTGCCATCCACGGTCAGGCCCGCAGAAGCCTGGAACCATTTTACCGCCCGGAGCACATCGGAGCCGAAAACGCCATCAATTTTTCCCACATAGTAGTAGGCACTGCGCAGCTGGCGCTGCAATTCCTTTACATTTTCGCCGCTCATGCCATACTGCATCGTGGCCTGATACTGCACATCCGCTTTGGATACCGCATCATCAGTATTGAGCAGGGCCAGGGTGGCGGCGCCGATCCGCCCGTCCACAGTCAGGCCGTTAGCGCTCTGGAAGGCCTTCACGGCGCTGAGCACGCCGTTGCCAAATTTGCCATCCAGGGTATTGGAATAGAAGCCGTACATCTTCAGCCGCTTCTGGGCCTGGAGCACGTCTTCACCGCTCATGCCGTAAGTAAGGGTACGGCTGGTGGTGATGGTGGGCACGGTTTCTTCTGCACCGGCATCGGCTTCCGTCGCCATCGCCACGGCAGGCAGCAGCATTGCCAGCACCAGCAAAATAGCCAATAAACGCTTTTTCATTTCAAAAAAGCCTCCTCTCTCAGGATACAAGCAAACGGATAAAAAGGCACATGCTTGTTTCATGGTGCTATTGTAGCATAAACTATTCAAAAATCCTATTCCAGAATTGTTTCAAAATGCGTAATTTACATGTAACAACTGTAAATTCCCACTTTCTTGCACCGGATTATCCCTATCAGGAGGAGGGCAGCAGGTCCAGCACCGCCATGGCTTGGGCCACTGTATCCACGCCGTGCAAGATAACGCCATCAGGCACTTTGATTTTTTTGGCGCTGTCACGGGGACAAAGAAGGTGCGTGAAGCCCAGACGCTGGCATTCTGCCGCCCTATGCTCCAATTGGGAAATAGCACGCACTTCCCCTGCCAACCCCACTTCCCCCATCACCGCCCAATCCCCTGGAATCACCCGGTCGGTGTAGGAAGAGGCTACCGCCATGCAAAAGGCCAAATCCGCAGCAGGTTCATTGAGGGAAAGCCCCCCTGCCACGTTGATGTAAGCGTCCCGGTTATACATTTTAAGCCGTGCCCTTTTTTCCATTACGGCAAGCAGCAGCATCACGCGGGATGAATCCATGCCATCCACGGTACGCCGGGGAACGGCGTAAAAAGACTGGGTCACCAGCGCCTGAATATCCACCAGCATGGGGCGGGAGCCCTCCAGCCCGCAAAATACGCAGGAGCCGCTGGCGCCCTTGGCCCGCTGGGAAAGCAGGGTTTCGGATGCATTTTTCACGGGGCGCATGCCCTCGCCTGTCATTTCAAAAATGCCCAGCTCATTCACCGAACCAAAACGATTTTTCACCGCTCTGAGCAGCCGGTATTCATGCTGATGATCCCCTTCAAAATAGAGCACCACATCCACCATATGCTCCAGAATCCTGGGCCCGGCCAGGGCGCCTTCCTTGGTCACATGGCCCACCAGAAAAATAGCGCAGCCCTCGGTTTTGGCATAGCGCATCAATAGCGCCGCGCTTTCTCTTACCTGGCTCACGCTGCCGGGAGCACTCCCCATTTCCGGGCGATACATGGTCTGGATGGAGTCGATCACACAAAAATCAGGCTGCACAGCGCGCATTTTTTCCTCTACTGCGTCCATGGCATTTTCTGTGAGCACGATCATTTCGCTGTCCCTGGCTCCCAGGCGCTCGGCGCGCAGCTTAATCTGTCTTGCGCTTTCCTCACCGCTGATATACAAAACCCGCTTTCCCTGGCGAGATAAATAGGCGCACACCTGCAAAAGCAAGGTGGATTTGCCAATGCCCGGATCGCCGCCCACCAGCATCAGCGCCCCTTCCACAATGCCGCCTCCCAGCACCCGATCCAGTTCCGTGATCCCGCTGGGGGTATACAGCTGGGCGGTAGTTTCAATATCCTTCATGGGCACAGCTGCGCCGCCCGTTCCCCCGCGCTGCTTATACTGCTTGGGGGCCGGCTCGGTGTTATCCTGGAGCATGACTTCCTCCAAAGTATTCCATGCACCGCATTCCGGGCATTTTCCCAGCCATCTGGGGGTTTCATAGCCGCAGGCTGAGCATTGAAAGCTGCTTTTTTTCTTTGCCACGTTTCTTCCCTCTTTTTAAGATAATACGATGCGATCCTCAGGCGCGCCCAAGTCGCTTTTTCATCGTCTTCTTCCCTTCTTCTTTCATTGAAACAAAAGCTTTTTCTGAGGTGAGTATAGCATAAAGAATTTTCCGGATCAAGAAAATACAGAAAATAAACCCCTATATTTACAAAACTGTTCTCCGAAAGGGAACCTTTCTGCATTGCATAAAAGAGCTTTTTCATATATAATGGTATCCAATCATTGGAAAGGAGTTTCTCCATGAAGCGCTATCGTGATCCTCTGTTTGCGCCGGAAAAGCGCAAGCATCCGGTTTTGATTTTCTGTCTTCTTCTGTTTGTGCTTCTATTCAGCGTTACGCTTATTTTTAATCATATCAATAATAGCCGCGTCAATCTTATCCAGCAGCGCGTCACCATCACCAATCTCCCTTCTTCCCTGGAAAATTACCGCATTCTCCACATTAGCGATCTTCACGGCCTTTTCTTTGGCGCGCATCAGGAGCGTATCGCTGCCACGCTGGATTCTGCCCGCTATCATATCGTATGCATCACC
The DNA here is from genome assembly GCA_015056125.1 of Clostridiales bacterium. GTDB lineage: Bacteria > Bacillota > Clostridia > Christensenellales > Aristaeellaceae > RUG563. Next base: position 25,691 of record SVGW01000027.1, read on the forward strand.
GGCGATGTAACCGATGAAAACGGTAACCCCGATGCTTTGCTGGCCCTTATTGATCTTTTCCCCGATACGCCGGTTTATTTTATCACCGGCGATGAAGACCCAGATCCCATTCTTGCCGTGCCCCATGGAAGCGAAAGCCCTAAAGCCGATTATATTTTGCAAGCCGAAGCCCGGGGCGCCATTTATCTGGATTCTCCTCAAAAAATCACTGTGGGAAAAAGCACCCTCTGGCTCTGCCCGGAATGGATTTACTCTCTGGATCTGAACGTATCCGAAAGCGCCCTTCAAAAACGGTATGCCGAATTGAAAGAAGAGGCGCCTTCCCCGGAGCGGGACGCCGCCTTATTGGCCGTGGAATATCAATTGGATCAGATGGACAGAATCCGGGATGCACGCCGGGAAATTCTGGAAACAGATACCCATATCGCCCTAACCCATCATCCCTTGCAAATGTCCGCCATGGAAAATTTAAATGAATGGACCGCCTCTGATAACGAAAGCTATGTTCGCTCCGTTTCCCTTGTATTGGCCGGGCATTATGTAGGCGGCCAGTGGCGCTTGCCCTGGTTTGGGGCGCTGCGGGCACCCGTATCTTCCGGCCTTGGCAATGCGGGCGGATGGCTCCCCGAGGATGAAAAAGTGATGGGCCTTTCTTCCTTCCTTGGTATACCACAGTATATCAGTCCGGGACTTGGCACGTCCCGCGCCATCGATCTCCCCGGCATTCGTCTATTTAATACTCCTGCTGTTACCGTGCTTACCTTAACTGGAAAACTTACTTATTAATTCAAAGGAAGCGATCTTCAATGAGCAAAGCCGAACTATTCAACCGGGAACTGAGTTGGATTCAATTTAACAGCCGTGTGCTGGATGAAGCCAATAACCCGGATAATCCCTTGCTGGAAAGAGGGAAATTTCTATCCATCTGCGCCTCCAATCTGGATGAATTTTTTATGGTGCGGGTTGGATCGCTGATGCAGAAAGTATTGAGCAATGATAAGAAAGAGGATCCGGCCCACATGACGCCCCAGGAACAGCTGGATGCAATTTTCCCCGCCGTGCGCAAGCTGGTGGAGCGCCAGTATGAACTTTTAAGCAAGGAATATTTGCCAGCTCTTTCCCATGCCGGCATTCATTTTGTGGCCCCTAAGAATCTGAGCAGCGCGCAGAAAAAATGGCTTTCCAGCTATTTTGACGAGCAGGTGCTTCCATTGCTTACCCCGCGTGCTATTGATGATCGCCGCCCCTTCCCGCTTCTTACGGCAAGGGTATTGCATCTTGCCCTGCTTCTTCCCCCTGCCAGCCGGGGCGATGCTCTGCGCATGGCGTTGATTCCGCTGCCTGCCTCCCTGCCCCGGGTAACGCTTTTGCCCATGGGTGAAGGAAAGGTGCGGGGTATTTTCTTGGAAGAGGTGGTTGCGCTTTTTGCCTCCCGGCTCTTTGGCGGCGCTCAGCCCGTGGCTTGCTTCCCCTTCCGCATTACCAGAAATACCGATTTTGTATATAACGACAGCGACGCCGACGCACTCATTACCGAAATGCAGAAAAACCTGAAAAAGCGCAAATGGGGCCATGTGGTGCGCCTGGAAGTGCCCACCTGCGCAGAAACCCGGCTGCTCACCCGGCTCAAGCGATATCTGGATGTGGCGGATGAAGGAATTTTTTTCATTCCCGGCCCTCTGCATCTGGACTTTTTCATGAAGCAAATCTCCTCTTTGCCCGATTTTGATGATTTCCGCTTTCCCCCCTTCACCCCTTATCTGGATCCCGTCTTCCGGGAGGAGGGCTCCATTTTCCGCGCCATCAGAAAAGAGGAGATTTTGCTCAATCACCCCTTTGACAGCTTTGATCCTGTGGTTCGCCTGATCTGCGAGGCAGCCGAGGATCCAAATGTCATGGCCATCAAGCAGACGCTCTACCGCGTCAGCGGAAAAAGCCCTATCGTGGCCGCCCTTGCCCGGGCCGCCCGGGCGGGCAAGCAGGTGACCGTACTCATTGAAGTGCGCGCCCGTTTTGACGAAGAAAACAATATCAACTGGTGCCATTCCCTGGAAAAAGCCGGCTGCCATGTATTCTATGGCGTGCCCAAATTAAAAACTCACAGCAAAATTACCCTGGTAGTGCGCAAGGAGCCCACCGGCTTACGCCGTTATGTGCATCTTGGCACAGGTAATTATAACGATGTTACCGCTAAGCTATATACCGATATGGGCCTGCTCACCTGCGATGATGTAATCGGCCGGGATGCAGGAGCGTTTTTCAACACCGTTACCGGCTATGGGGAAACTGCGCCCATGGAAAAGCTGATTGCTGCGCCGGATCATCTGCGCAAGGCCGTGAAGCGCTTGATTAAGCGGGAAATTGAGCATGCTGAAAATGGCCAGCCCGCTCGGATTATTGCAAAAATGAATTCTCTGGTGGATCCAAAAATTATCAAGCTCCTCTACAAAGCCGCCGACGCCGGAGTGGAAATCGACCTGATCATCCGAGGCATCTGCTGCCTGAAAACGGAAGGACGGGAAAATTTGCGGGTGCGCTCCATTGTGGGTCGGTTCCTGGAGCATACCAGGGCTTTCGTATTTGAAAACGGCGGCGAACGGGAAGTATATCTTTCTTCTGCCGACTGGATGCCCAGAAATCTGGATAAACGCGTGGAATTGATGTTCCCCATTGAAAACGAGGCCCTCAAAAACCGGGTAATCGCCTCTTTGCAGGATGAACTTGGTGATACGATGAAGGCCTGGGAAATGAAGAAAAACGGCGATTATCGCCGGGTTGAACGGGAAATGCCCTTGCTCAACAGCCAGGAAGCCCGAATTCTTGGCCATGCACAGCCTGCTTCTTTTGACTAAATTTTACGAAGGAGACGTTTTTATGCCCCTTGCACGCCGCCGGGATTATACGCCCCTGCTTCTTATTGCCGCCATGATCCTCATGTGGGCTCTTCTTCATATTTTCATGGGCGGCGATGCGCTGGGCCCGTCGCTATATAACACCTACACCCTCCAGGCCCTTGCCTGGCGACAGGGCGAATTACATCTTCCTCATGATTATCCCCATCTGGAGCTGGCGATTTTTGAAGGGGACTACTATGTATCCTTTCCGCCGCTTCCCTCTGTGATCCTCTATCCCCTCACTTTCCTCTTTGGAGCGCAAACGCCGGATAATTTTCTTGTAAAGCTTTATGCGCTGATGGCCTGCCTCGCTATGTATTACGCCCTGCGAAATGCCGGCTATTCCCGGCTTTCCGCTTCGTTCCTTTCCTTTTTCTTTTCCTTTTCTTCTTCTCTGCTGCCCATGACCATGCAAGGCGCCGTGTGGTATCACGCCCAGGTGCTGGCGTTCCTCATGGTCACCTTGTCCATTTGCCTGCTGGCACTGGATTTCACCGCGCCTGCGCTGCTTTTCTATGCCCTGTCCGTGGCCTGCAGGCCATTTCACGCCCTGTATGCCCTTCCTTTGTTTTTCACCTACTGGATCATTAACCGCCGGGCCGGGGTATCCCTTGTAAAAATGGCCCGTTCTCTGATGCCAGGAATTGGGCTTGGGCTTTGCGTAGCAGCTGCCCTGGCCTTATATAACCTGGCGCGGTTTGGAAATCCTCTGGAATTTGGCCACAATTATCTGCCTGAATTTTCCTTCCAGGGCGGCGTCCAGTTTTCTGTATCCCATGTGCTGAATCATTTAAAAACCTTCCTTTGGGGATTGCCCCTGGAGATTTCAAACGGCGCCCTTGCCTTTAAAAAATTCGGCTATTCCCTGTTTATCGCCTGCCCGACCCTTACGCTGATGATGATCTGGCTCGTCATCGATTGCTTCAAAAAGCGGATGCGCTGGGAAAAAGCCGTGATCTTTCTTACGTTCCTTCTCCATCTTTTCTGCCTGCTGCTCCATCGCACCTTCGGCGGCTTCCAATTGGGCGCCCGCTATGCTGTGGATCTGATTCCTTATTCTTTTTTCTATCTGCTGCTGACTCCGGAAAAGAAAAAGCTGGCGCTGTGGGAAGGAATTCTGCTGGGTGCCATCTTCATTTTCACCATGATCGGCATGACCCAGGTGCATATTTAATTGGGAAGGATTTTTTCTTTCCATTTAACTATTCATCCTCAGGAAAACTGATTTTCTCTGCAAATTTCTGCTCTTTTTTGCATGAATGATTGACCACGCAAAACCATTTGTGATATACTTAGCATGAATAAGTGCGATTGACCCCAGGGCCGGGCCCTGAGACAGAAAGGACATTATTACCGTGGAACCGACCACCCAAGCCACCGGCTTTGAACAGCTGGATCTATCCAAAGAAATCATGCAGGCCGTAGCCAAAATGGGCTTTCAGAGGGCTACTCCCGTGCAGGAAAAAACCATTCCCATCATGATGGAAGGCCATGACGTGATCGCCATCGCCCCCACTGGCACGGGCAAAACCTGCGCCTTTGGCATTCCCATGCTGGAATACATTTCCCTTACCGATAACCGCATTCAGGAACTGGTGCTGGCCCCCACCCGTGAATTGGCTGTGCAGATCGGCGATGAGCTCACTAAGCTTGCCGCTTTTATCCCCGAAGTGCGCATTGCTGTGCTCTATGGCGGCCAGCCCATTTCCAAGCAGCTCAATCAGTTAAAGCGTAAACCCCAGATCATCGTGGCTACTCCCGGCCGCATGCTGGATCATATGCAGCGGGGCACAGCCCGGCTCTCCAATGTGCATACATTGGTGATTGACGAAGCCGATGAAATGCTGAAGATGGGCTTTGTAAAGGATGTATGCAAGATCATTGAGGCCATTCCCCCTGCCCGGCAGTTTGTGATGTTTTCCGCTACCACCAATCAGGATGTGCTCACCATTTCCTGGAAATATCAGCATGATCCGGTGGAAATCACCATCCCTGCCACTCAGGAAAACAAGCCCAAGATCACCCAATATGTGATTCCCACTACAAGAGAAGAAAAATACGATCATCTTTTATATCTTCTGGATTCCGATGTATATGGCAGGATGATGATCTTTACCAACACCAAGGATATGTGCCGGCGCTTGAGCGAAAGGCTCAATAAAGCAGGCTACGAATCGGAAGCCCTGCACGGGGATATTCCCCAATCCAAGCGCAATCAGGTGATGAACGGCTTCCGCAGGGGTAAATTCCCCATTCTTGTGTGCACGGACGTGGCCGCCCGGGGAATCGATGTGGATGACGTGGAGGCAGTGATCAATTTTGATCTGCCCACCGAAAACGAATACTACCTCCACCGCATCGGCCGCACCGGCCGGGCGAGAAAGCACGGCGTAGCATTTACCCTGCTGTGCTTTACCGAAAGCGTGCGTCTGGATGAAATTCTTAAATACATGGATTCCCAGCCCACTTATCTAAAATTTGATGAAATGGGCGTACTTCGTGAAAAAGAGGGCAATACTGCTTTCTTTGAAAATATTTAAAAATATTTGGAGGAAACCAAGATGAAAGTAGCAATCATTGGCTGCGGTTCCATTGCCAACAGCTCCCACATCCCCGCCTACATGAAGAACAGTGAAGTAGAAATCAAGTATTTCTGCGATATCATCATCGAGCGCGCCGAAGCTGCCGTGGAAAAATACGGCTGCGGCACCGCCGTGAAGGATTACCATGAAGTGCTGGCCGATCCCGAAGTCGTGGCCATCTCCGTTTGCACCCCCAACTATATGCACGCCCAGATCTCCATCGACGCCATGCGCGCCGGCAAGCACGTGCTGTGCGAAAAGCCCGCCGCCCGCACCTATGCCGAAGCCCTGGAAATGCAGAAGGTGCAGCATGAAACCGGCATGACCCTGAACATCGGCGTTGTGAACCGCTTCAACGACAGCGTGCGCCGCATCAAGGAATATGTGGACGCCGGCAAGCTGGGCGATGTGCATCATGTGTATGTTTCCTTCCGCGCTCACCGCTCCATCCCCGGCCTGGGCGGCGCTTTCACCACCAAGGCCATCGCCGGCGGCGGCGCCCTCATCGACTGGGGCGTGCATTACCTGGATATCGTGATGTACTGCACCGGCGACCCCACCCCCAAGACCGTGACCGGCGAAGCCTTCTGCAAGCTGGGCAAGGATATGCCCAACTATGTGTATAAGAAGATGTGGTCCGAAATGACCAAGGATTTGAACGGCACCTATGACGTGGACGACTCCGTTACCGCCCTGATCCGCACCGAAGGCCCCGTGATCACCCTGAACGGCGCCTGGGCCCAGAACATCGGCGAAAGCGAAACCTATATCGACTTCATGGGCGATAAGGGCGGCATCCGTCTCCAGTACGGCGGCAAGTTCACCTACTATACCGCCGAAATGGGCGCTCTGGTTTCCTATCAGCCCGATTTCGAAATGACCCCCATGTTCGAAAACGAAATCAACAGCTTCGTCAAGTGCATCCAGACCGGCGAAAAGCTGGCCTCCCACATCGATACCGTCATCATCACTGCCAAGATGATGCAGGCCATCTACGATTCCTCCGATAAGCACGAGGAAATCAAGCTGGCTTAATTGAACAAACACAGCAGAGCCGGAAGCAGCCAAGCGTTGCTTCCGGCTTTTTCTGTAAAAAATGATAATTTCTTTTTTCATTATCATTTTTGTATAATATGGCATGGAAATGATACCATAAAACATATGTTGAAAGTGTTCTTATCTTTATTTCACGATCGTCCGGCATTTAATTTCATACTTATTATGATGTGCCTTATTCATCTTTCCTCTTGCCAATTCATATATTTTTATAGATAATGAAATCAACAAACGGTGCAGTGCGCAATGCCCGTAAATAAAAAAGGAGGATCACCCCATGAAGAAAATCGTATCCATTTTCCTGGCTCTTCTTCTCATCATCGGCCTTGTGCCCATGGGCCTGGCAGAAGAAAAACCCGTGATCACCATTGCCGTACAGGACAAAGTAAACGTAGAAGACTACAATACCAATCTGCAGACCCTGCAGCTGGAAGAAGCCTGCGGCGTTGACATTCAGTTCATGGTATTCCCTGCAACCGACTATACCACAAAGCTGAACCTGATGTTTTCTGCCGGCGGCGCCGAACTTCCTGACGTCATTTTCGCCAATCCCAATTACGGCGAATTGCTCAACTGGATTGATTCCGGTATGCTGCTGCCCCTGAACGATTACTTCGCCGATCCCAACAAAGCCCCCAATATCTATTTCAACATCAAAGATATCGGCTTTGACTTCACCAAGCAGATCGTGATGCCCGACGGCAACATCTACTTCATTCCCACATTCACCCAATCACAATCCAACGAAACGCCTCACAAGGCATGGTATAACCAGACCTGGCTGGATGCGCTGGACGCTGAATCCCCCACCACCCCGGATGAACTGTATGATCTGTTTGTGAAAGTAAAGAATACTGATCTCAACGGAAATGGGAAAAACGATGAAATCGGTTTGGTAGGTAACATGGACAGCTATAAAGGCTGGTTCCAGTACATCATGAACGCTTTCATTTATGCAGGTGACAGCAAATATCTGGTTGTGGAAGACGGTGTTGTGACTGTAGCCTACACCAAGCCCGAATGGCAGGAAGGCCTGAAATTCATCCGCAAGCTTTTTGCGGAAGATCTGATCCCCAAGGAAATTCTCACCCAGGATGACCAGCAGTATCTGGCTATGCTCAATAGTGAGCTTTGCACCACCATGATGCTGGTTTATACTTCTCCCTCCCGCGTGAATGCTGCCCTTGACTGGCGCAATGATTTTATCTGCTATCAGCCTCTGATCAATGAAGAATTCGGCGGCCCCTTGGCCTCCTATCGTCCCTCCACTGTTCCCAACGGCAATTGCTTCTTTATCACCAAGAACTGCAAAAACCCTGATGCCGCCTTTAAGCTGGGCGATACCATTGTCAGCCGTCATTTTGTCATCACTACTCGCTGGGGTCAGGAAGGCCAGGATTGGGACTATATCGAAAATGTTCCCAATGCTGATGAGTATGTTGCTGCTGTAGACGGCTTTGATAAGCTGATGCTGATTTACAACGATGCTCAGTTCTGGTCCTCCGGCGAAGTTCAGAACCGCAGCTGGATGAACGCCGGCCCCGCCATCCGCAGCTACGGCGTAGCCAACGGACGTGCGATCAAACCCGATGCGTTTACCGATTTTAACAAGCACAGCAATGGCGGCGCCGTGCTTTACAGCGAAAACGTATCCTGGCTGCCTACCGAAGTCATTCCCAAGCTCACCTATAACTCGGAAGAAGCTGCTATCATTTCGGATCTGGAATCTACTCTTGACACCTTTGTAGATGAATGGACCGCCAACTTCCTGGTCGGCAACCTGGATCTGGATAAGGATTGGGATACCTATGTGAAGGAACTGGAAGCCATCGGTATTGAACAGTATGTGGAAATCGTGCAGCGCGTGTACGATCGTATGTACAAGTAATCTTCAATCAGCAATAAAGCAAGGGGCTGCTCAGGCAGCCCTTTGCTTCTTCATTCCAAGCCTTCCCCTTGAGGGGAAGGTGGCGCGGAGCGCCGGATGAGGTGGAAAAAATCTTTTGATGAACGAGGAAAAATGATGAAATGGTATAATATGCACGATAAGCCCCTTGAAATCTGCGGCCTGGCCGTGAAAGAAAAGGGAAAATATCATCGCCTGCCGGATGAGATCATTGACAAAGTCAATGAAAAAGTGACCCCGCTGGCCACCTATCCCGTGGGCGGCCGTGTACGCTTCCGCACCGATTCCCCCTTTGTTACCGTCCGCTATCTGGTGGGCAAAGTAAATCTGGGCCATGACGGCTTTGGCTTTATCGGCACATCGGGAGTGGACGTTTATGTGGACGGCACCTTCCGGGGCGGCAGAATCCGGGGCTATGCCACCC
>SVGW01000113.1 GCA_015056125.1 Clostridiales bacterium
CGCCTAGATCAGCACTGGTTAAAAGCTGTGCGTTTTCGATTCGCCATGCTTCATCAGTACATTGAATAAATAAATATGCGGATTCCTTTTCGCAACGATCAAATGCGCGCTTCGCATCATCACCCTTTAATGCTTCAGTTTTCTCGTAGCTGAACATATGCCATTTGAAGTTGCTGTAATATATTTTTCGTTTCTCTTCTGGTGAAATTTGGAAGGCAAAGAAAGCATCCCATTTCCTTGTAGCAGTTCTTTTGGATATGGGCTTGAAGATTAGACCACGCGCTTCTATAGACTTACAATGTTGGGTATAGTTGTACGCATTGATATGTGCATTGTAATCCAAAACTTTTTTATTGATTTCTTCCAACAATCTTTCTCTTTCGGCTGCTTCGCTGGGATCAGTAAGCAGTTCGATTTCTTGTTCCTCTGCTAAATACTTTTCCCAATCAATTAGATTTCTATATGCCATACATTTTACCGCCTTTTATTTTATAATACCATACATTTACGGGATTGCAACCCACAAAAAACGCACGTTTCGTGCGTTTTTTCTTGATTTTATTGCACGCGTGTGTTATGGTGTTTTCCGAGGTGATTATTAATGAATATCGGATTCTTAGAAGATATGACCCATGAGTTTAAAAGTGATAAAACTAAACTGCAAGATAATGAAATTATCGATGCTGTTGTTGCATTTGCTAATTCCGACGGCGGTGAACTATATATAGGTGTTGAAGATGATGGTGAAATTACCGGTCTTCATGCTGCGCATATGGACATTACACAGCTTGCTGCATTTATTGCAAATAAAACAGTACCCCCTATAGCTGTACGAGTAGAAAGAATAGATTTAGATCTGCCAATAGCAAGAATCGAAGTGCCTAAGAAAACCGCAATTGTTTCATCTTCAACGGGAAAAATTCAACGACGTAGAATAAAGGCAGACGGTTCGCCAGAGAATATTCCCATGTATCCGTACGAAATTGCCACGCGCTTGTCTTCCTTGAGCTTGTTTGATTATTCTGCTCAGCCGGTTCCAGACTCTGATTACAGCGATTTAGATTCGGTTGAAAGAGAACGGTTAAGAAACATCATTCGTGCGTATCGCGGAGAAGCTTCTCTTCTGGAATTAAATGACGAAGAATTAGACAAGGCCTTACAATTTGTTATACAACAAGATGGTAAGCTGATTCCTACTTTTTGCGGACTACTCATGATCGGCAAGAGAGAATCTTTACGACGATCAATGCCAACAGCTGAAAGCGCTATTCAAGTTCTTTCCGGAACTGATGTGCGGGTAAACGAATCCTTTTATTTACCAATTATCGCAGCTTTTGAGAAAATAACTGAGTATTTTTCTGCATGGAATCGCGAAGAAGAATTAGAGGTTGGTTTATTCCGTATCTCTATTCCTGACTATGATCAGAGGGCGTTTAGAGAAGCACTGGTCAATGCATTTAGCCATCGTGATTATGCTGCATTAGGACGTGTTCGCATTCAAATTAATGATGACGGTTTGACGATTGCAAATCCCGGTGGTTTCATTGAAGGAATTACAGCAGATAACCTAATAGATGCCGAGCCGCATGGCCGTAATCCTGTACTTGCGGATGCCCTAAAACGAATTGGATTGGCTGAAAGAACGGGCAGAGGCATTGACCGTATTTTTGAAGGTTCTTTGCTGTACGGTCGTTTGCTTCCGAATTATTCGCAATCTTCTACAACCAATGTAAAGCTGTTTATTCCCAAAGGTCCTACAGATAAAGCTTTTATTCAGATGATTTCACACGAACATCAACGAACAGGAAGATCGCTCCCCATATATTCGTTGCTTGTTATGAACTCGTTAAGGAAGTTTCATAAAGCATCTGTGCAAGATGTTGCAGAAGATGTGAATACAGACGAAGCCCGTACTCGAGCGACACTAGAATTATTAACAGAATCTGGGCTTGTAGAAGCAGGTGGAACTGGTCGTGGCAGATACTATATGCTTGGACATAAGTATTATCAAAAAAAGAATGATATGGTTTCTTATACCAGACAAAAAGATATAGATGTTATTAGACACGACGAGCTTATTCTCCAACTTGCAAAACAACAAGGATATGTTAAGCGTGCCGATGTTATTGATTTGTTGCATATTACTCCTTCGCAAGCATATCGCGCGTTATTACGACTGGCAGACAACAAACGTTTAACTCCTGTTGGAAAGGGTGCAGGCGCAAAATATATCCCAATGGACGATTAAAACACACGCGTGCGTTAAAAAAACGCACGCGTGTGTTTTTTGCGCGATTTTACTACGATAACGATATGCTTCATAAAAAATGATATTAGTGTAAGTTTGTTTGTCTTCAAGCTGCAGCATCCAACATATTCTCTATAAAAATGCCGTAGCCGGTGGTGGGATCGTTGACGAGGACGTGGGTCACGGCGCCGATGAGTTTGCCGTCCTGGATGATGGGGCTACCAGACAGTCCCTGGACGATGCCGCCGGTGGTCGCCAGAAGGGTTGGGTCTGTGACCTTCAGCAGCAGATTCCGCCCGGAGGCTCCGGCCTTTGGATAGATCTTCAGAATTTCCACAGAATATTCCTGAATCACATCTCCCCGGACGGTGGACCGGATGGTGGCCTGCCCTGTGTGGATCTCCTCCATGCAAGCCACCGGCAGGCGCTCCCCTTCCCAGCCGATGGGGCTGGTTCCAAAAATTCCCTGAGGCGTATTTTGGGTAATGCTACCGATGGCCGTGGTACTGCGCAGGGCACCTATCAGTTGTCCCGGGGCGCCGGTCTCCCCTTTTTTCACCGACTGAACCCCCGCAGGATAGGCGCTGCCCCTCTCCATAGTCAGCAGTTCCCCATCGGCGCTGTTGACCCCATGGCCCAGGGCACCGAAGGTCCCTGAATCCGGATCATACCAGGTGACCGTTCCTACGCCGGTGACACCTTGCTTTAAATAAATGCCCAGCCGCGGGCCTTGACTTGTCAATGCCGGGGTAATTTCCAGGGGAATCTTCGCCCCATCCCGCTCCACCAGCACCTTCACGAATCCATCTGCCCGCTCCAGGGCCCGGCGGATATCTGCCGCGCTGTGAATTTGCATTTCATTGATACTGAGGATCCGGTCCCCTTCCTGCAGGCCGTCCGCAATTGCCTGCTTCCCCAGCTGTTCGTCAAAGGCCGCCACCCGCACGCTGCCGTCTTCCAGGCAAATACCGATGACCTGCCCACCGGGAACCAGATATTCCGCTGCGAAAGCCTGGATGCTCAGCAGCCATATGCACATACTAACCGTTATAATGTGCCAAAATTTTCGTTTCATCATCTGACCTCCTTTTGCTCACGGTGTTAATATTCCTCAGCAAAAGCGATGTAACCGATGCAAAAGTCGAAAAATCAGGGCAGATGCGGAAAAGAAAGAAATGTCTGACAATTATTTTTCGCCTGCCTTATTCTATGTATTACCCATTGACAAACTAGGTAAATAATGATATATTACCTATAGAATAACTAGGTAAATCCATTGGAGGAATGAACCAATGAACGTATACGCAGATAATGCCGCAACCACGAAAATCAGCGCCCATGCTTTGGCCGCGATGATGCCCTGCTTCGAAACCTACTACGGTAACCCCTCCAGCCTCCACTCCGTAGGCCAGGAAGCCAAGGAATTGCTGGAAGATGCCCGCGCCCGTGTGGCCAAGTGCCTGGGCTGTGAACCCCGGGAAGTTTACTTCACCTCCGGCGGCAGCGAGGCCGATAACCAGGCCATCCGCTCCGCAGCCTACTACGGTGCCCGGAAAAATAAAAAGCACATCATCTCCACCGCTTTTGAGCATCATGCTGTGCTGCATACCCTGGAAAAACTGAAAAAAGAAGGCTTCGACATCACTCTGCTGGATGTGAAGGAAGGCCACAACGTGACCGCCCAGCAGGTAAAGGATGCCATCCGGGAGGACACCTGCCTGGTGACCTGTATGTATGCCAACAACGAGATCGGTTCCGTGCTTCCCATCGCCGAGATCGGTGCAGTGTGTAAAGAAGCCGGTGTTCCCTTCCACACCGATGCAGTCCAGGCTGTCGGCCACCTGCACATTGATGTGAAGGAACAGAACATTGATATGCTGAGCCTCTCCGGCCACAAGTTCCACGGCCCCAAGGGCGTTGGTGCCCTGTATGTCCGCCGGGGTCTGCCGCTGGTGAATGTGATCGAAGGTGGCGCCCAGGAGCGGGGCAAGCGAGCCGGCACGGAGAACCTGCCCGGTATCGTAGGTTTGGCCGCAGCCATGGAAGATGCCTGTGCCAACATGGATGCCAACAACAAAAAAGTCATTGCCCTGCGGGATAAGCTGATCGCAGGCCTCAGCCAGATTCCCCACTGCGCCCTCAACGGCGACCCGGTGAATCGTCTCCCCAACAACATCAGCTTCTGCTTCGAGGGCATCGAGGGCGAATCCCTGCTGCTTCTGCTGGATATGCA
>SVGW01000114.1 GCA_015056125.1 Clostridiales bacterium
TCCTTCGCAAGATGGATGCTTCCGGCCGGGTGCACACCTATTTTGATCAGACCGGCACTGCCACCGGGCGCATTTCCTCCAGCGAACCCAATTTGCAGAATATCCCCGTACGCACGGAAATGGGAAGGGAAATTCGCAAGGCATTTATCGCCAAGCCCGGCTGCGTGCTAGCGGATGCCGACTATTCCCAAATTGAGCTGAGGGTGCTAGCCCATTTTTCCGGGGATCACGCCATGGTGGACGCCTTCCAAAAGGGCCAGGATATCCACACCCGCACGGCGGCAGAAGTATATGACGTAGCCATGGAGGAGGTCACCGCCCAAATGCGCTCCAGCGCCAAGGCCGTCAATTTCGGCCTGGTGTACGGCATTAGCGATTTCGGCTTATCCCGCAATATCGGCATTTCCCGAAAGGAGGCCGCCGCTTTTATTGATCGCTATTTTTCCCGGTATCCCGGAGTGAAAAAATTCATGGATGATGTGGTGAAAAAAGGCTATGAGGACGGCTTTGCCACCACCATGATGGGCAGGCGACGCCAGTTGCCGGAATTGAAGGCCTCCAACGCCAACACCCGCAACTTCGGTGAGCGCGCCGCGATGAATACCCCCGTGCAGGGCACCGCTGCCGATATTATCAAATTGGCCATGGTGCGGGTGCATGAGGCCCTGAACAAGGAAGGCTTAAAGGCCCGATTGATCTTGCAGGTGCACGATGAACTGATGATCGAAGCCCCAAATGAAGAATCGGAAGCCGTGGTGCGGATCCTGCGCGCCTCCATGGAGCAGGTGGCCGCCCTTTCGGTTCCGTTGATTGCTGAAGTAAAAACCGGGGAAAGCTGGTATGAAACCAAATGAGCAGCTACGTGATCGGATTAACCGGAGGAATTGCCTGTGGAAAAACCAATCTTTCCGATGCCCTGAGAAAAGAAGGCGCGCCAGTGATTGACGCTGATGAAATTTCCCGTTCCCTGACCGCGCCGGGAGGCGATGCACTGCCCCTGATCCGGAAGGCTTTCGGGGATCCGGTATTTGACGGGGATAACCTCAACCGCAAAAAGCTGGGCGCGCTGGTGTTTTCCGATCCCCAGGCGCTCAAAACCCTCAATGGTATCACCCATCCTTTGATCTTTCAGAAAATGAAAGAAGAAATGGACAGGCACCCCGGCACCGTGGTATTGGATGTGCCATTGCTTTTTGAAACGGGGCTGGATCAGTGGTGCGATGAAATCTGGTGTGCCTATCTTCCCCAACAGGAGCAGCTAAAGCGCCTGATGGCCCGGGATGGCATCACCCGCGCCGCTGCCCTCCAGCGCATTCATTCCCAGATGCCCACCTTGCAAAAAGCCCGCAGAGCCGATCACGTGATCCGCACCTGCGGCAGCAGAGAAGAAAGCGCCGCCTTGGTGCTCGCTTTATGGCGAGGGCTTCCTGAAAAAAATCCCACACAAAAAGGAGAACCGTTTTGAATCAATTTCCGTCTCCGCCTCCCCATGCCTATTCCCAGCCGGTCCATCGGCCGCCCCAGCAGCGCAATCGCCGCTCGGCCCATCATGCCCCTAAAAAGCGCAAGGGAAAAAAGAAAAGCCAGATAATGCCTCGCTGGCAGGTGATTGTATTGGCCGCGCTATCCCTGTGCCTGGCTTTCTCCCTTTTTTCCCTGAGCGATGCAGGGCATCAGCTTTCTTCCCTGCTTTCCAAACGGGAAATTGAAAAGCGCGCCTACGAAAGGGAAGTGAGCCGGCATCAGGTGAAATACCGGGAATGGATTGAATATTATGCTGCCGTATATCAGCTGGATCCCGCTTTTGTGGCTGCCATTATCAAAACGGAAAGCGATTATGTGCCCACGGCTGTGAGCAGCAAAAATGCCCAGGGCCTGATGCAGTTTATGCCTGATACCTTTGAATGGATCGCCCCCAAATTCGATATTCCTGCGGATGATTTTTCCGCCATCACCGATCCTGAAACCGCCATTAAAATGGGCTGCTGGCTGCTCAATTATATCACCAAGCAGTTTAACGGCGACCCCATCCTTACCGCCTGCGCCTATCATGCGGGCTGGGGCAATGTGGAAGGCTGGATCACCAAATATTCCACCGACGGAAAAACCCTCACCCTGGATCAGATTCCCTACGAGAATACGCGCAATTATGCGGGAAAGGTGCTCAATTCCTATGCGATCTATCAGCAGCATTATTATTAAGGCGCTGGCCCTGTCGCTGGCGCTGTGCCTGATCGTCCCCTCTGCCCTGGCTACCACCATGGATGATACCCTTACGCTGGGTATGATCTCCGTAAAAACCCAATCCTTAAATCCTTTGGTATCACAGGAGCGGGAGTTTCAATCCCTCACCGCGCTGATGTATGAAGGGCTCTATTCCCTGGATGACGATTATAAGCCCCAGCTCTGCCTGGCAGAAAAATGCGCCACCACCAATGACGGAAAAACCTGGACCGTTACCATGCGCCAGGATATTTATTTCCATGATGGCACCCCTTGCACCGCTTACGATGCTGCGGCCACCATTCAGGAAATTCTTCGCCTGGCCGAGGAAGGCCAGGGCCAGTATGCCCAGCTGAAATATTTTATTTCCTCCGCCAAGGCCAACGATGCTACCACTCTGATTCTCAGCGTATCCCGTCCCTATTACGGTACCTACTTTGCCCTCACCTTTCCCATCCTTCCCAGGGATCAGGTGCAATCGACCACGCCCCTGGGCACCGGCCCCTTCAAGCTGGATCAGTTTATTCCCACGGATTATCTCTACCTCTCCGCCAACGAACGCTGGCATGGAGGCGAGCCTTCGGTAAAAAATATCAACGTGTTGTTTAAAAACACCAACCGGGAACTGATTACCGAATATGAATACAATCGGGTGGACGCAGCCATTACCCGCTCCGCCTCCGCCGGTCAATATCGCACCGGGCTTACCAATCTGAATATCACCTACCGCACCCGCCAATTGGAAACCCTGCTTTTTAACTACCGAGAATATCCCCTGGAGGATGAGAAAATCCGCAAGGCCATCCGCTATGCCATCGATTTGGACACAATCGCCAGCCGGGTCTACATGGGCATGGCCCAGCGCACCGATACGCCCCTGCCCTCCGGCACCTGGATGTATCGGGAAAATGACTCCGCCTATGAATATAACCCCGAAAAGGCCAAGCAATTGCTGGCAGAAGCGGGCTGGGAGCATCTGGATGATGATGGCACCCTGGATAAGATCGTAGATGGCAAGGCCAAGCGGCTGCAGCTGCGCATCTATGTATATGAAGAGCAGGATAATTCCGTGCGGGTGCAGGTGGCCAACCTGATCTCCGATTACCTGGCGGATGTAGGGATCGCCGCACCGGTGCACACGGAGAGCTATTCCTCCATTAAGGAGCGGCTGCAGAAGAAAAACTTTGATATGTGTATCGCCGCCTTCCAAATGGACGTATGCCCGGACCCCGGCTTCCTGCTCATGAGCGGTAATACCGGAAACTTTGGCTCCTACAAGTCCACCCAAATGGATAATCTTTTTAAAACCCTTCGCAAGGCCATGGACCTGAGCACCTACCAATCCACTCTTTACCAAATTCAGGATCAATTTGCTCAGGATTGCCCCTTTATCTGCATGTATTACCGTTCCGGCGCGCTGCTCACCCGCAAGGTATTCACCACCGTTCGGGATGTGCGGGAGCCGGAAGTGCTCCGGGGAATCGAAGCCATAGGCAATTAATTGCCCTCTTCCTCATATCCTAAAGGGAAAGGGGGATGGATATGAGCCTTTCAGAATTGCGCGCCAAGGAAGTGGTGAATACTCTGGATGGAAAGCGGCTGGGCAAGGTGATGGATCTGGAATTTGATCCCCATTCCGGCTGCGTGGAAGCGCTGGTGGTGCCCGGAGAATTTAAGGTATCCCATGCCATCAGGGGCGAAAAATGCGGTGTGGTGATTCCTTGGCAAAGGATCTGCAAAATTGGGGAAAATGTGATCCTGGTGCAGTTGGACCCTGAAGAGCTGGAAAATGAATAACTGAGCAAGCAGGCTTCCATTGCCTGCTTTTCTTTTTGAAAAAATCGAATTTTTTTCAAAAAACCCCTTGACAATTTTCTCATTCTTTTATATAATAGTACTCGCGATTGAGAGATAGCCTCTCAAAAGCAGACATGATGGGGAATGGTGTAACGGCAGCACCTACGACTCTGACTCGTATTGTCAAGGTTCAAATCCTTGTTCCCCAGCCATTTGCCTCCATTGTCTAGAGGCCTAGGACGCCGCCCTC
>SVGW01000115.1 GCA_015056125.1 Clostridiales bacterium
CTCTACGACCATCTGCTTGAACTCCCCAGTATATCGTTTATTCGGTACTCCCTTTGGCATAGAAAAACACCCCATTTCTTAGTACAAGTATTTTACCATACTTGTCTAACAAATGGGGTGCAGTTCATTCTCCTTCGGCGTTTCTTTTCGTTTTCCCTGATGCAAAGCATCCGGCTGGCGGTGTGTTCGCCGCCATGCCCGTGGGTAATTACCGTTTCCTGGCGCTCCACCGGCACGTTGTATGCAAATGGCGATTGCAATATCCGGAGGAAGGGTCAAGGGGCAATGCCCCTTGCGGGGCGGAGGGGCGGAGCCCCCCACCGTTCCCCTTCACCGGCATTATTTCAATCAGTAGTTTTCCGCACGAATCTGGAAATAATCCTTGGGATGGGCGCACACGGGGCACATTTCGGGGGCCTTCTTGCCCACCATAATATGGCCGCAGTTGCTGCACTGCCACACCATTTCGCCGTCCCGGGAGAACACCAGGCCGCCTTCCACATTGCTCAGCAGCTTGCGATAGCGCTCTTCATGCTCTTTTTCGATCTTGGCCACGCTGGAGAAAAGGAACGCGATATGATCAAAGCCCTCTTCCTTGGCTTCCTTGGCAAAGGTGGCATACATATCGGTCCACTCATAATTTTCGCCTTCGGCGGCGTGGAGCAGGTTTTCGGCGGTGGTGCCGATGCCGTTCAACAGCTTAAACCAGATCTTGGCATGCTCCTTTTCGTTGTTGGCGGTTTCTTCAAAAAGATTGGCGATCTGCACGTAGCCATCCTTCTTGGCCTTGGATGCATAGTAGGAATACTTATTCCGGGCCTGGCTTTCGCCGGCAAATGCAGTCCACAGATTCTGTTCCGTCTTAGAGCCTTTCAGTTCCATTTTTTATTCCTCCTGTGAGTTTTTCTTCCCTTTGAATATACCACATTTTCCTATGGTTACACAAGAGGGAATTATTTTTTTATTCCAGATTCGCGTGGCGACTTCGCATGGTTTCAGCCGTTTCCTGCATTTTTTCCATGCAGGCAAGCACGCAGCCATCCAATAAAATCACCAGGGCCTGCTCAAAAAGGCTGCCCATGGGCTGATGGCTGCTTATATTTTTTGCATCCTTATTCTGGGCAGCAAGATAGATACAGGGATTTTCCCTGGCCAAATCGCCGTCCATTGTAGCGGTAATGACCCAAACCTCCGCTCCCGCCGCTTTGGCGGCTTTTGCATTCTGGCATACCCCCGCTGTTTTTCCGGAGGCAGAAGCAACGATCAGCAAATCACCCTTTCCAATGGCCGGTGTCACCGTTTCCCCTACCACAAAGGAGATTTTGCCCATCTGCGCAAGGCGCATAGCAAACATCTTTAACCCCAGCCCCGATCTGCCCGCTCCGCATACAAAGACCCGGGGAGCCTTTACCACTTTCTCGGCCAGGGCATCGATTTTTTCATCCAAAAGCCCGGCAAACAGCCCCTGCAACTCCTCCAGAATCAGCTGCGTTTTCATACCCGGTCCTCCCAGAAATAATAGGGCCAGAGGATGGTATAGCGATCCTTCAAATCCTTGCCGTAGCGAAGGGCGTCCTTTATTTTTTCAAGGCCGTAGGTCTTTTCAAAATCGGCATAATCCAACCCCACCTGGCCGATCATGCGCAGGGTTTCCTCCCTGGTTGGGCACTCGGAAAGAATATTGCAAATTTCCGGCCATTTTTCCTGCAACGCCGCCCCGTCAAAGCGCCGATACCAGCCCGCCTTTTCCTGAATGGCAGCCACTTCATCCACAAAATCCCCATAGATCCGCTGCCAATCCCGGAGGCGCCTTTCCTGATCGTCCCCCTGAAAAATATAGCGCTCCGCTTTCCGCATATCTTCTCTTACCTTCGCCATCAGCACCGCGCCATAGCCTACATTGATGCCGTGAGAAAAGGAAAATTCATCCTTGATCAGGCCCACGATTTCAAAATAGTGGGAAAGATGATGCTCGCTGCCGGAGCCGGGGCGAGTGGTCTGCACCATGCTCAGGGAAATGCCGCTTAAGATCAGCCCCTCGGTGAGGGCGCGGATGGCTTCCTCGTCCCCGGCCAGCAGGCCGCCTGCCAAAGTACAGATATGATCGGTGGTATCCTTTACCAGGTCGTATACTTCCTGGCAGAAGTATTCCCCGTGAAGCAGCGCCCCCAGCTTCCAATCGCAAAGGGAGCTGTATTTGCCCACCATATCCCCATAGCCTCCGGCAATCATTTCCTTGGGCGCCTTGCACAATACATCCGTATCGGCAATGATTTCCATGGGAGGATGGGTGGTATAGGTCACTTTCATGCCGGCGGTAATCATGGCAGCGCCGGAGGAGGCATAGCCATCCATGGAGGGGGCGGTGGCCACGATGATATAGGGCAGCTTCTTTTCAAAGCTCACGTATTTGCATAGATCATTGATCACCCCGGAACCCACGCCCACAATCAGATCGCAGTTTTGGGGCAAATTTTCCTCCATCAGCGCGATGCTCTTTTCATCGGGCACCACATGGCCATGGGCGGAGGAATAAATCAGCTTGCCCGCCATTTTTCCGCCCAGCTGGCTTTCCGCTTCCCGCCCGGCGGCGGCAAAGGTATTTTCATCGGCTACCAATAAAATCCGTTCATATTTTTCGCAGCGCTGGGAAAGTTTTTGAATTGCTCCCTTTTCCACGCATACATACCGAATATCCACCTTATGCTTTTTCCCGCAGGAGCAGGCCATTTCCCGGCCCAACAGATCATTGATTTTCATAAAGGCAGCACCTCCTGAAGCTGATGATTAAAATACCAGTTCCCCGGGCTTATAGCCCTTGGGCAATTCTTCTTCCTCCAGGAATTGGAAGGAATCATCCTGCAAAATGGGAAGGAAGGCTTCAAAGGGTGTGCGGGGAAATTCGCTTACATAGCCGCTGGCCCCAAACCAGGCGCCTTCCTTGCCCTTGAGGTTCAAATTCCTTGCAAACTTGGTGCGGTTGGAGCAATCATGCACCGCCAGATCCCAATTTTCATCATCG
Source organism: Clostridiales bacterium (assembly GCA_015056125.1). Taxonomy (GTDB): domain Bacteria; phylum Bacillota; class Clostridia; order Christensenellales; family Aristaeellaceae; genus RUG563. The sequence continues at coordinate 3,023 of SVGW01000115.1, forward strand.
GCGATCTTCATGAATTTCAAGGTCAGTTCCCTGCTCCAAATGGGAGACAGATAGCCGTGGCGGCTAATATACATATTTTCCCCGGCATAGTTTTCCACATTATTGGGGTTTAAGTGCAATTCGGCGCAGTTGATAAAATCCAGCCCGGTGCCCAGAATCTTTTCCTTCTTTTCAAAGAAGGTATGGAAAAATTCCGGAGTCATGGGGGTTTCAATGCCCACTCGGGGGATATATTTCTTTGCCAAAGCCATATTTTCAATCACGCTATCGGCGCAGTTCGTGGCGCCCAGATTAAAGCGCAGTTCATCCAGCCCGGCTTCGCCCAGAGCCTTCAAATTTTCTTCCGTGGCCAGGGTGCCGTTGGTGTAAAGATGCTGATGCACCCCCGCCTCCTTAAACTTTTTCACCACGCCGTAATATTTTTCGATTTCCATAAAGGGCTCCAGGTATACGTAGGAAATACCCGTGGGCTTTTTTTGAATGGACAAAAGCAGGTCCAGATCCTTTTCATAAAACTTGGTGCCGCCGATCTCCCACATGCCCTCGCCAATGGGAGGCTGGCAATGGAGTTCGCCGTAATTATAGCAGAATTTGCACTGGATATTGCATTTGTTGGTTTTGCGCACGGCGCTGAGCCCAGTGCCCAGCAGGCAGGATTTACAGCCGCTGGGGAATTTTTCATCCCGGCCCACATAGTAGGTGCGCCCTTCCAGGGTTTTGAGGCGCTTGATTTCCCCCATCAGCTTTTCATTCCGAGCGTCGATAGCCCTTTCGATCTGAGCAAAGGTGGCATATACGATCTCCATCTGCCGGGTCATGAGTTCCTCATCCTCGGGCAGCATGGCAAAAAACTGAAACCACATCAGGGCGTCTTTTTTTGAAATCTTCATTTGTTTTCCTCCCCAATCTTCCTCGCCCCTTCATTATATCCCCAGACATGAAAAAAGTAAATAAAGCGCATGCTTTAATTCCGCATTGAAAAAGCTGCCCATGCTTTCGCACAGGCGGCCCAGACTGTCAAAAAACCCTTGGGATGCGTCGAAGGGCCGCTGCCCTTCGACTGAAATCCGCAGCCGGCGACATGTGCGGCGGCGAGGAGCGGAAGTATTCCGCTTCCTATATCAATTTACGGCCGC
>SVGW01000028.1 GCA_015056125.1 Clostridiales bacterium
TTTTTGCGGCCGTAAATTGATATAGGAAGCGGAATACTTCCGCTCCTCGCCGCCGCACATGTCGCCGGCTGCGGATTTCAGTCGAAGGGCAGCGGCCCTTCGACGCATCCCAGGGTTTTTTGACAGTCTGAGGGACGGAATCACTTCCGTCCCTTTTTTTCACATAAAATTATCCCAGCACCAGCTTTTTCAGGGCATCCTTGCCCTGCACACCTACCGTGCGGCGGGCTTCCCGGCCATTCTCAAATACGATCAGGCAGGGGATGCTGCTCACCCGATACTTCTGGGCCAATTCGCCCTCTTCATCCACATTCACCTTACCCACATAGGCGCTGCCTTCCATTTCTTCCGCCAGTTCTTCCACCACGGGAGCGATCATCCGGCAGGGCATGCACCAGGGGGCCCAGAAATCAACCAATACAGGCTTGTCCGCATTCAGCACCAGATTTTCAAAATTATCTTTCGTCAGCTTCAGTTCCATTCTTATTTTCTCCTTCCTCATGCACCGCCACGATCTGTGGCTGCCATTCTTTTTTACTCTTTACGCCTTTATCCACCTTGCGAAGCACAATAGAGGCACAGCCCATGCACAAAAGGCCCGTCAACGCCCACAAAGCTTCATTGGTAAACAGGAGCATCCCCAGCGCAATGCCCCCAAGGAGCAGCAAAAGCGGCACCACATACGCCACCGCCGATGCTTTGAGCACCTGGCCCTCCGGCATATCCACATCCACCCAGCTGCCTACCGGCGCGCTGCCCGGCACCTTCACCTGAGAAAAATGCTTGCCCCCGGTGCAGGCGCCGCACTTGGCACAGGCGTCCGGCCTTTCAAAGCAGATTTCCACCTGCCCGTCTTTTTCCGCCACTACCCGGCCCGTTCTGATCATGGTGCTCTCCTCCTGCTTTCGTGGGAATCTTTCTTTCCTGAATGAGAAAGCATTCTATCTTTCTCAATATAATTATACCACACTTCCCTTTTTTCTAACACCCTGTGATGCGGATATTTTCCGGGCTGACCAAAGAAAATTCCTGCACCAGTTCAAAAATCAGCGCCGCCTCCTGTTCCGTCAAGGATTGGGAGAGAAAAACGGTTACGCTGTCCTCCCCGGCTACGCAGATGGCCTTTCCATCCCCATAGGCGCTCAGCGCCCCCTCCACCGCCAGCTCCACTTGATCCCGGGCACTCATGCGCAGCAATTCTTCCCCGGCAAGCGCCCGGATTTTTTCATCGGTATCCAGGGCGTTCATCAGCATTTCCAATGCCTGAATATCCTCTTTCCGCACGCTTTCCCGATGCAGGCGATAGGCGTCCACAGGATGCGGCGTAGGCGTAGGCGCGGGGGATACCGCGATAATCATTGCAGATTCAGGTGGCGCCTTTTCGCTCACCGCAATCCCCAGGGCCAGCCCCACCAGAATCATCAGCAGAAAATGAATCATTTTTTCTCTCATGGCGCATCCTCCATGGCAAATACCTCTACCCGGGAGGCAGACAGCCCCAGCAGTGTTTCCGCCGCACGCAAAAGCCGCAGCTTCACTTCCATTTGCCCTGCGCCCCGGGCCACGATCACCGCGCCCATGGGCTTTTTTTCTTCCTTCCCAAATGTACCGGCCGTTTCCGCATAATAAATGGACACCCTCGCCTCCCCTGCCCCGGAAATTTGAGAAAGGGTGGCGGCAATGCGTGCTTCCTCCTCCGTCATGCCGGCCGTTTCCTGGGGCGCAGAAGGAAAAAACACCAGCAGCGCCAGCGTGCAAATCAGCAGCGCTGCCACAGGCATGCCCTTCATGCCCAGCAGCTTTTCCCATTTTTCCTTCATATCATGCCTCCCAGCAGCCTCATCAGCGCCCCCAGCATATGCAGCATCTGCAAAAGCCCCATGCCAAGCTCGGCATAGCGGCGGCTGTCTCCTTCAGGCATGCTCAATTCCATCACCAATCGGATCAGGCATAGCCCGGTAAGGCTCCTTAAAAATTCATTCATCGCAGCATCACCGTTAAATTCCCCACCACCAGCATTTGGGCCACCAGCAAAAGAAACATGGCCCCCACCGACAACTGAATCACAAACAATAGCATGATGGCTCCTGCAAAATCCTGGAGGCATCCGCTGAATCTTTCCTCTGTAACAGGCTCCAGAAGCGCCGCGCCGCTGCGATAGAGAATCACCGCTCCAAGGGTTTGCACCACGGGGCCGGCTGCAGTGATCAATAGCAGCACCAGCCCTGTGATCCCCAAAGCATTTTTGATCAGCAAGGATGCGCCCACCAGCGTATCCATGGTATCGGCAAACATGCCCCCCACCACCGGCACAAAATGATCCACCGCATATTTGGCCGTGCGGAGGGACACCCCATCCGCTGCCGCCGTACCCAATGATTGCAGGGCCGTAACCGAAAGAAACACGGTAAACCCTACCCCCAGCGTCCACTTGGCGGCGGATTGCAAAAGTGAGGAAAGCCGGCCCACGTGCATTCGGGGAGAAAGCCGATTCAGGAGAGAAGCCGTTGCCCCGGATAGAGCCAAAGGCAAGGTGATCGAGTGCACCAGGGCTGTCATGGTGCCGCAGGCAGCCACCACAGCCGGCTGAAAAAAAGCCGCCCCTGCCCCAGCGCCTACCGCTGCCAGCAGCGTCAGCAGCACAGGAAACAGGCCCTGCATCAAATCCGCCATCCGGCTCACATTTTCTGCCGCCAATTCCATATAGGTTTTCAAATCCTGGGAAAGGAAAATAACCAATAGCAAAAAACAGGCGCTATGCAGGGTTTCTCCAAGAGCCGCATGGGTAAAGGCGCCCTTGAGCCTATCCAGAATACCAAAGAAAATAGCCGGCAAAAGCAGCCGGGTCATTCGCCAGAAAGAAGACGTAACTGTGCCCAGCAATTGATGGAGAAGCGAATGCAATACCGCCTCCCCCTCCAAAGCCGCTTCGCCCCGGGCCAAACCCAAAAGCCAATCCTGAAATGATTCTCCGGACGGAAAAGCCGCTTCATAGGCATCTTCCCATTCCTCCAGGGGCAATGATTTCAGGGTGGTTTCCAAAGCCTCATCCAGGCTTTCTGCCCCGGCAGAGCAGGTGAACAGAAAAAACGCGGCAATGAACAACAGCGTTTTCATGGAGTCAAAGAAAAGGCCGTTTCGCCAATTTGCATCACCAATGGCAGGGTTTGGCTCATAAGCACCATTTTGCCGCACAGCCCTGCTTTGGCCGCCAAGCCTTCTTCCCCGGCATCCCGGCAGGCCTGCACCGAAAATTCCGTAATATACCCCATGGCCACCAGCTTCACCATCAATTCCATCACAGATTCTCCCAGCCCTGCCTCCTTGGAAAGGCCCTGCAAAAGCGCCGTTGCCCCCTCCAATTGGCTCACTGCAAAGAAAAACAGCATCAGCCCCGCAGCCAGGGAAACTGCTCGCCCCATTTCCCGGTGCACCGCCCGGAGCATATAAGCAGCCAGGGCGGCGATCACCGCAAATCCCGCTGCCCGCAACGCTTCATTCATAGCAGCCCAAATACGCTTTGCACCCGGGCAAGCAGTTCCCCCGCCAAGGAGACTACCATCAAAAGCACCAGCATAATTCCGGCCACGGTGGCTAACGTGGCGATATCCTCCCGGCCCGCCTTGGCCAGCACCTGGCAAATCACCGTCACCAGCAGCCCCACCCCTGCAATTTTCAGCAGCACATCAATCTGCATTTCTTTCTCTCCTAACATATGAGAATGAACACCGCCGCCCCCGCCAGCCACCCCAGGCTCACATACAGGCGCACGTTATTTTCCTGGGCCTCCCGGCTGATGCGGCGAAAGCGATTCCATTGCTCCCGGGCAAAGAGCAGGGCTTGTAATTGCTGCTCTAAAAAGGGGGCAAACAGCCCTTCCAGGCATTTTGCCAAGGTTTCCTTTTCCGGGGGCGTAAGCAGCGGCTCCCAGGGGATTTGACGAAGCCATTCTTCCGCCGATACCGCCCCTTCCTGTTCCAATCGCTCCGCCGCGATTTCCAGGCAGGTGCCCGTTCCACGAGCGCATTCCCGGAGCAGCCGGGGCAGGCTGTCGCCGCCCTGATTAAGCTTCACCTCCAGCCGGTCCAGTATTTCCTCCCAGCTGCTCAGCAGCCTTTCCCGAGCGGTCAACCGATTGGCCGCCATCATCCCCAGAAATATGCAGGCTGCAGCCGCCAGCGCGGCCAGGATCAATTGCATTCCCATTCCTCCTCCAATTCAAAAGGCATGCCCGGCCCTTTGAGAAGCACCACTTTTTCAAAGGCCTCCCGCTCCACCAGCGCCCTCATGCCTGGGCGCTTTTTCAGCTGGGCCCGGCTGCTTCCATGGGCAGTGGCCAGCACCGCTGCCCCGCAGCGAATGGCTTCCAGCACCGCTTGAGCGTCCCGTTCATCCCCCAATTCATCCATGGCGATCACCTGGGGCGCCATGGAGCGAATCAGCAAAGGAATCGCTTTTGCCTTTTCAAGCCCCGTCACCACGTCTGCCATGGGCCCCACATCCAGCATGGGCTGCCCATCCCGGCATCCCGCCAATTCTCCCCGCTCATCTGCCACCCCCACCTGCCAGCCATTTTCCCCATAGAGGCGAATCAAATCCCGAAGCAGGGTGGTTTTTCCGCTGCCCGGCGGCCCCAGAATCAGGGCATGTTTTCCTTCCAGCATGGGAAATATCTTTTCCCCCGCGCCCCGGATTTCATGGGCAATGCGCACACACAGGCTGGTAATCTCCCGGATCCCTTTTTCCCCCATACAGCCGCACACGCCCAGCCGATGTCCCCCTGGCAGGGGCAAAAAGCCCTGGCTCAGTTCTCTGCCCCTGGCGGCCAGCCCATAGCCGGAAAGGGCCTGGGCCGCTTGGTAGATTTCCTGGGGCGTGAGGATATGGCTGCCCCGCCAGATTCTATCCCCCATCACTGCTGTGAGCGGCTGCCCCGGCCGCAGGCGAATTTCCCGCGCTTCCTCCAAATTCACATCTGCCATTTCCTCTGCAGCAGGAATCATCAAATGCCAGTCCATGGGAGAATGTATGTGCAGGAATATAAGAATATGCAATAAAAAAGCCGAAAGCAAATCGCTCTCAGCTTGCATACAGGATTGGTTAGTTTCCCCCGGAAAAGGCCTTTACCCGTTCGTTTTCGAATACCTCCTGGGGTGTGCCCTCTGCCACGATCACGCCCTCCTCCATGAATACCACCCGATCAGCCACCTCCCGGGCAAAATTCATTTCGTGGGTAACCACCAGCATGGTGCGCTTTTCCTGGGAGAGCGCACGGATCACGGTGAGCACCTCCTGGGTGAGCAGGGGATCCAGGGCGCTGGTGGGCTCATCAAAGCAAAGAATCTCAGGGTCCATTGCCAGGGCCCGGGCGATAGCCACCCGCTGCTGCTGGCCGCCGGATAACTGGCAGGGATAGGCTTTTTCTTTTTCTGCCAGACCCACTTTTTTCAAAAGTTCCCGGGCATAATTTTCTGCCTGCTCCTTCTCCCTTTTCAGCACGCAGCACTGGGCCTCGGTGAGGTTTTTGAGCACGCTCATATGGGGAAACAGATTAAAATTCTGAAATACATAGCCCATATTCAGGCAAATATTTCTCAAATCCTTGGCCGGAGCATATACGCCATTTTCCACCAGCATCTGGCCATTGATCCGGATGCTGCCCCCGTCCACCTTTTCCAGATTATTCAGGCAGCGCAGCAGGGTGCTCTTGCCCGAGCCGCTCTTACCGATCACCGCCACCACTTCCCCCTGGCGGATTTCCATATGAACACCCTTTAATACCTGAAGGGCGCCAAAGTTCTTTATAATATTGGTTGCTTTGAGCATCATGCGCCCCTCCTTACTGATAATAATTCAGCTTCTTTTCCAGCTTGCCCAGAAGCAGGGAAAGCAGCCCGCTGAATACCAGATAATAAACCGCCGTAAAAAACAGGGGCCAGATGGCGCCGGAAATGCCGTGGCTGCCCTTCATAAAAGCCTGGCCCGCCCAGATGATCTCCTGCAAAGCGATGATTCGGGAGAGGGAAGTATCCTTAACCAACGTGATAATTTCATTGCTCATAGGGGGCACGATGGCCTTGATCACCTGCAAAAGCTTCACCCGGAAGAATACCTGCACCTTGGTCATCCCCAGCACAAAGCCGGCCTCATCCTGGCCCTTGGGAATGCCCTGGATGCCGCCCCGGTAGATTTCGGAAAAATAGCAGGCATAATTAAAGATAAACGCCACCGAGGCCGCCAGGAAGCGCCCCGCCTCGCCGCCGCCCCAGATGGGGGTTTTAAGCACCAGACCGGGAAAATAATAGATGATCAATAGCTGAATCATCAAAGGCGATCCCCGCACGATCCACACGATCAGGCGGGTAAAGGCGCTCAGCGGCTTAAAATGGGACATGGAGCCAAAGGTGATCACCAGGCCCAAAGGAATGCCCCCCAGCAACGTTACAAAAAACAGCTTCAGCGTTTGCACAAAGCCTTCATTCAGGGCGTTTACTACCACCGGAAACTGTTCCAGGAATACTTCCATTCTTTTATCCCCTGTTCACAGCAAGCGGCAGCCGGGCGCCTACCTGGCGGCCCGGCTGTCGCTTTGCTTTAATCAATAATGGATCGCTTGGATTACTTGGCCTCTTCAGCGGCAGCCTGAGGGATCACAGCAGCCTGCACCTTATAGGTTTCGGCAACGGTCATCAGGGTGCCGTTTTCATAAGCATCCACCAGGAAGGCGTTGAGGGCAGCAGCCAGATCGGAGTCCTTGCGGAAGCCTACGCCATATTCCTCGGCATTGAGGGGCAGGGTGTAGGTAAGATCGGCATAGCCGGTGCCTTCGCCCACCATGGCGGCAGCCATGAGGGAGTCGATCACGGCGGCGTCGGAGGTGCCGGCGGCCACTTCCATCAGGGCATCGGCCTGAGAAAGAACGGGGGTGGTGGCATAGCCCAAATCATTCACGGCCTTTTCACCGGCGCTGCCGGCTTCCACGGCGAAGGTGAGCTTGGCCAGGGAAGCCACGTCGGGATAATCAGCCGCCTTGGCAGCGGGCAGAATCACGATCTGAGCATTGTTGCAATAGGGATTGGAGGTTTCCATAGCGGCCTTCACTTCATCGGTCAGGGTCATGCCGTTCCAGACGCAGTCAATATTCTTGCCGTTCAGCTCCAGAATCTTGTTGCTCCATTCGATTTCAACGAATTCAACCTTCACACCCAGAGATTCCGCAAAGGCCACTGCCAGATCCGCATCAAAGCCAATCCATTCGCCCTTATCATTCTTATAATCCATGGGAGCAAAATCCGTAATGCCCACTACCAGAACGCCCTTGTTCTTCACATATTCCATATCCGTTTCCGCCATCGCGGGGGCCACAGCCATCATAAGCACCATCATAACCGCCAGAATCTTCATCAAGGTTTTCATCATTGTTTCCTCTTTTCTTTTTCATTTCAGGGAGCGATGCTCCCGTTTTTTCGCCCGCTCAGCTCGCTTTTACACTTTAGCTCGCTAAACTGATAGCATAATAACATGCCCTTTGAAATTTGTCAACCCGCTTTTGCAAATTTTATTGTTTCTCCGCTGTATTTTAATAGGCTGCCGCAAAAATGCAGCAGCCCTATCCTTCTTTATTTTATTCTTTCCAGCAAGCAGGGGGAGGGATTTCCCTTTTCCCCCATTGCTCCGCTTCATGGAGGCAATCGATCAATTGTAGGGTAGTCAATTCCCGCTGGCCGAATTTGCTTTCCCCCACGATGCCGGCCATACCGTGCCAGGCGCTGGCCAGAGCAACGGAACCGGTATGCACGCCACGAAGATGCACCAGCACCGCCAGAATCCCTGCCAAAGCATCGCCGCTGCCGCCTTTGGCCAGGGCCGGAGTGCCCAAAGCATTGAGTTCATAGCGCGGACGATGGGTAGCACGGCTGATTCCACAGGCAATGCTCACGTCGCCCTTCAGCAGCACGCAGCATCCGTATTTTTCCTGCAGCATCCGGGCTGAGGAAATGGGATCCTCAAGTACCTGGTCCGGCGTCATATCAAGCAGCCTTGCAGCTTCCCCGGGATGGGGCGTGATCACGGCGTTTTCCCCCAATTTCATGGGGTGCTTTGCCAGCAGGTTCAAAGCATCCGCATCCCAGACGGAGGGCTTTTCCGGGTTATACAACTTTAAAATATTTCCCCACACACCCTCTTTTTGCGAAAGGCCGCAGCCCACCGCCAGCACGTCATAAGCCGGCGGATTTTTCACCGCTTCCTCAATATCCAGGCACATGGCATTGGGAACCAGGGCTTGCAATATGGGAATGATTTCTTTAGGGCAGCAAATGGTGGTAAGCCCGGCCCCGGCCGCAATGGCCGCCTTGGCGCACATGGCAGCGGCCCCCGCCATCCCCATGCTGCCCGCATAGATCAGAATCCGGCCAAAATCACCCTTGTGGGCGTCCAACGCCCGGGGAGAAAGATACATCAAATGCTCCGGTGTGGTAATTTGAATATCCAGTTCTTTTTCTTCATCCATCCCGCGGATGCAGTCCCAGGCGCTTAAGCCGATATCCGCCACTTCGATCCGGCCCACGGCCTCCCGATCCTGGGAAAGATAGAGGCCCGGCTTGGCCGCGTGGAAGGTGACCGTTACATCGGCGTGCATATAGGTGCCGGGGCAATCCCCGGTCAGGGCGTCCATGCCGCTGGGCACATCCACCGCAATCACCGTGCAATCGCCGAAATCATGGTAGGGCACCAGAATCATGGAAGAAGTGATCTCATCCGGCTCCCCTTTCATGCCGATGCCAAGGAGGGCGTCCACATAGCCATCCCGGCGTTTATCCGGGCTATAGCCTTCCGAAAAAGGCCATTCCTCCCGGGGAAGCCCGGCCAGATTCAATACTTTAATGCCGCAGGCCAGGGCCATTTGGAGATTGGTTTTTGCATCCGGGGTTTTAGGATCGCCGGAGAGCCAGATTTCCGGCCAACCGCCCCGCATCTGAAACAGCCGGGCCGCCGCCAGGCCGTCGCCGCCGTTATTGCCCGTGCCGCAGAGAAAGACCACGTCTTTCCCGGCGCAATCGCCCCCCAGTTCCTTTTCCAGCACATCCACCACTTTCATGGCGGCGTGTTCCATGAGCAGAATGCTGGGCATACCGGCCTCAAAGGCCTTTTGCTCCGTTTTGCGCATATCTTGGGGCGTGAGCAAATCTTTCCAGATGATCACGCCGCTTTCGTCTTTTTGAATCCTATTTCTCACAATCATTCCCCTTCAATTCTTTTGCTTCACTGGGAAAGCAGCCGATAAAAAGTTGTACCGCTTCGTCCAGAATCAGTTTTCTTTGGGAGAGCGCGAGAGGGCCTTTCTTTTTCAAAAGAAAGGTCCTCTCGCCATATTTATCTCACTTGGCGTCTCTTTCCGCAATGGCGATGGCCGCGGCAATGCCGCCATCGTGGCTGATGGAAAGATGCAGATTGGTAATATTCCTTTGGGCTGCATGCACGGCAAATTCGCCCCTAAGATCATAATAGGGCGCGCCAAATGAATCATGGAGCACGGTAATATCCTGCAAATTCGTGCCGGTAAAGCCGGTGCCCAGGGCCTTTGCCAGCGCTTCCTTGGCGGCAAAGATTCCCGCCATGGTATCGGCGGCGTGCTTACCCTTATTCTCGATATATTCCTGCTCCTCCAGGCTGAAATACCGCCCCAGAAAACGGCCGTCCACCAAAAGCTTTTCCATCCGTGCAATCTCGCACAGATCAATCCCTACGCCCACAATCATCATTTTGCATACAGCAAGGCATTGGCAATGGCCCTGGCGGTCACTTCGGCGGCGGCGGCGCATAGCTTTACAAAATTCACTTCTGAAGCCGTCCGTCCGGTGGCCACGGCAAACATAGTATCCCCATCCATCTGAGTATGTACGGGACGGATGGTGCGGGCCAGGCCGTCATGGCTCACGTCCGCCAGGCGATTGGCCTGCTCCTTGGTCAATTTGCAATCCACAGCCACCACGCCGATGGTGGTGTTGCTGCCGGGAGCGGGAATGCGGATCTGCTGGGGTGCAGGAGCCTGGCCATACAAAAGGCCCTCCGCCAGGATGGGGGTGCCATCCGGCATATGGGCACAGCCCAGCACTTCCCCGGTTTCTGGGTGATACACATCGCCTACGGCATTCACCGCCACGATGGCACCCACCGTCACGCCTTCCGGCAGGGTAATGGAAGCGGAGCCGATGCCGCTATCCTGGGCCACAGCGCCGGGGATCAATTTGCCCACGGTGGCGCCCATTCCGGCGCCCACCTTGCCCTGGGCCATGCCCTTGCCCGCCGCCATGCAGGCCGTGCGGCCCATGGCCGCATCGGGACGGATGTGGGGATCGCCCACGGAAAGATCATACAATACCGCTGCCGGCACAATGGGCACCCTGGCCACGCCCATATCCATGCCGCAATCCATCTGCTCAAGGTATCGCATCACGCCGCCAGCTGCATCCAGGCCATATGCGCTGCCACCGGACAGCACGATAGCGTTCACATGCTCCACCAAATTGCCTGGACGAAGCAGATCGGTTTCCCGGGTGCCGGGCGCCGCTCCCCGCACAGATACGCCGCCAATGGCCCCTTCTTTCCGGCACAGCACCACCGTGCAGCCCGTTTTTCCGCTCTGGCTCTGGGCATGGCCCACCCGAATGCCGTGCACATGGGTAATATCCCCTGGATACGTTTTATTCAGCATAGAAACCTCCTTGATATGCGAGGGAGCACTTTTAAGTCAAAAGTGCCCCCTCGCGCTCCCTGAAAACCAATTCGGGACACTCTATTTTGCACTTATAAACGTTTTTCCCCGTGTCAGTTGATCTGTTTATTCAGCCAGGTGATCAGATCGGCATATACTTCTTCATAATTAATTTCATTAAACATTTCATGCCGGCCCTGGGAATAGAGCTTCATTTCCACCTTTTGCATCCCCAGCTCCCGGAACTGAGCCGCCACCTTTTTCACGCCCGCCCCCATTTGGCCCACGGGATCACAATCCCCTGAAAGGAAATACACGGGCAAATCCTTGGGCATTTTATCAAGCCGCTTTGCATCCGTAAGCGCGATCAGGCCCGAAAAGAAATCCGCAAAGGCGCTGCCGGTAAATACAAAGCCGCAAAGGGGATCGGCCACATACTTGTCCACTTCTTTTTCATCCCGGGATAGCCAATCAAAGGGCGTGCGAGCCGGTTCAAAAGGCTTATTGTTGCCTGCAAAAGCCACCTGATTGACCAGCCCAGCTTCCTTTTCCTTGGGCGAAAGCCTGGCCAGCAGCCGTCCGGCAATGCACAGGGGCTTATTATACCAGCCCGTTCCGGACAGGATCAGCCCATCCAATTCTTTTCCCCAGCGCAAAGCATATTCCCGGGCGGCAAAGCTACCCATGGAATGCCCCAGCAAAATAAAGGGCAGAGCGGGATATTCCTTTTTTATCGCCAAAGATACCTGATGGGCCTTTTCCAATAGCGCATCCCATCCCTTTTCCCTGGCGAAATAGCCCAGCTTTTCCGCCCGGGGGCCATGCCCGGGGTGATCGTGACCCACCACCAGATAGCCCGCCTGGCAAAGCGCCATGGCCACCCGATCATACCGGGCGATATGCTCTGCCATACCATGAAGCAATTGCACAATGGCCCGGGGCTTTTCTTCCGGTTTCCAAATCCGAAAATCCATATCTTTCCCTCCTTCCGGCATGGAGCGATTGCAGATTCAATATCATCCTCACGATTCCCATACGGTTCTCTTGGAAGGGGCGCGGGGGAACCGTTCTCTGACCTGCAAAGAACAATTCCCCCGCACATAAATCTCTATTAGCCCTGATAGAGGCCAACTTTCTTATACACTTTGCGCAGCGTTTTCTGAGCCAGATACTGGGCCTTTTCGGCATTACGCTTGAGGATAGCATTGAGCCCATCCTTGTCGGCGATGATTTCATTGTAGCGCGCCTGAATGGGAGCAAGCTCCCCGATCACGGCCTCGGTCACCGCTTCCTTCAAAGCGCCATAGCCCAGACCCTGGAGAGAAGCCACAGTTTCTTCCATGGTTTCCTTTTTCAGCACAGACAGAATGGTGAGCAGGTTGGATACGCCGGGCTTGTTTTCCGGATCAAAGCGAATTTCGCCGTCGCTGTCGGTGACAGCGCGCTTGAGTTTCCTTCGGATATCCTCGGGCTTATCCAGCACGGCGATAAAGGTATCTTCAGGATCCGATTTGCTCATCTTTTTGGTAGGCTCCGTCAGGCTCATGATCTTGGCGGTTGCCTTGGGGATGTAGGGCTCGGGAATCTGAAACACATCGCCGTAAATGCCATTAAAGCGCTGGGCGATATCCCGGCAGATTTCCACGTGCTGCTTCTGATCCACACCCACGGGCACGATATTGGTTTGGTACAAAAGAATATCGGAGGCCATGAGCACAGGATAAGTAAAGAGCCCCGCATTGATATTATCCGCATGCTTTTGGGATTTATCCTTAAACTGGGTCATGCGGCTGAGCTCTCCCATATAGGTGTAGCAATTGAGCACCCAGGCCAGTTCCGCATGGGCGGGCACATGGCTCTGGCAATAAATGATATTTTCATCCGGGTCCAAGCCGCAGGCGATATAGATAGCGGCCAGGGAAGCGGTTCTCTTGCGAAGATCGGCAGGGTTCTGGCGCACGGTGAGGGTGTGCAGATCCGCCATGCAATAGAGGCAATCGGCATTTTCAAAGCTGGTAAAATTCCGAAGGGCGCCCATATAGTTGCCCAGGGTGATATTACCGGAGGGCTGGATGCCCGAAAATACTACTTTCCTTTTTTCAGCAGTTGTGTTTTCCATGTTTCATCGGTCCCTTCCAAGATTGTTTTTTCATTATAGCACGGTTTTTTCCGCCTGTAAAGCATGGACGCGGGCGCGTTTCTTCAGCGCCGCCACCCGGCAGGAGCGCATATAGGCCTGGGTGAAATAATCCCGGATATCCATCTTCCGGTAGGGGTCGTTTTCATGGCGGCTGGGAGGGCTGGAAATTTTCAATTCAAAGGTGAGCATATCATGATAGCCCGTTTTTTCCAGCCGCCCCATCATTTCTTCCCAATCGCCGATGCCGTCAAAGGGCAGAAGATGCAGATCATCCTGCCAATCCATTTTTCCATCCTGGCTGCTCATGCCCATGTTATCGTTTAAATGCGTACAAAGGAGCCGGTCGCCATACAAAGCCAGCATATCTTTCCTGTTGTAGCACATTTCATGCCCCGAATCCCAGCAAAAGCCCACATAAGGATTGCCTTGGAAGCGCTCCATCAAGGCGGCAAGATACTCTTCTCCCTCGGCATTTTCCAGGGCAATGCGCACATGCAGCCGTTCTGCCTCCTGCACCAGCTTTTCAAAATGCCTGATGCCCATGGGCGTAGGCGTATGCCAATCAAAGCCGTCAATGGCATGGGCCACCATCAGGGGGATACCGTTGTCCGCGCAATCGCGAAGGCAGGAAAACAATTCATCCACCGCTTCCTCCGTGCGCTCCGTTTCCTGCCACACATGCTCCATCAGCATTTGATTGGCATGGATAAACTGAAATGCCATCCCCGCCTGATCCCCGGCCCTTTTTAGCGCTGCAAAATCCGTATCCCTGCGCCAATAGGCAAAGAAGCCATTAAAGCCCACTTCCCGGAGCGCGGTGATCTGCTCTTCCAAAGGAAGGCCAAATTGCGCGTTCAGCCCCATGGCCAATTCAATCTGATCCATATTTTCCTCCGAATTATCCCTGGGCCGCCCGGATTTTCAGCGCCGCTACCCGGCAGGCGCGCATATAGGCCTGGGTGAAATAATCCCGAATATCCATTTTCCGGTAGAGGTCGTTTTCACGGCGACCGGGCATGCTGTCAATTTTCAGTTCAAAGGTGAGCGTGCCCTGATAGCCCGTCTTTTCCAACCGCTGCATCATTTCATGCCAATCCCCAATGCCATCAAAGGGCAAAAGATGCAGATCATCCTGCCAGCGGATATTTCCTTCAAAATTCTGAATCCCCAGGTTATCGTTTAAGTGGGTGCAAAGCAGCCGATCGCCATACAGGGCCAGCATATCCTTTCCGTGATTGTAGCACATTTCATGCCCCGTATCCCAGCAAAAGCCTGCCAGGGGATGACCCCTGAAATGATGCATGATAGCCGTCAGGTATTCTTCCCCTTCCAGATTTTCAAAGGCCAGTTTCACCTGGCATTTTTCCGCTTCCCGCATCACTCTGCCAAAGTTATCCAGGCCAAGCTGGGTGGGGGTATGCTTATCAAAGCCGATAATGGTGTGGGCCACCATGGTGTCCACGCCGTTTTCCCCGCAATCCCGCACGCAGGAAATCAATTGCGCCACCGCTTCCTCGGTTTTTTCCGTCTGCTCCCACATATGGGCCATGAGCAGATGATTGCTATGGATAAATTCAAACTTCATCCCCCAAGCATCTGCCGCCCGCCTGAGGGCAGCGATATCGCTTCCCGGCATCCAGGAAGCAAAAAAGCCGTCAAACCCCACTTCCCGGAGCACAGAAATCTGCTCTTCCAAAGGAAGGCCGAATTGATTGGAAATATTCATGGCCAATTTTGCCTGATACATATATTTTCTCCTTTTCAGGTTGATCCATTGATCGGTCTATATTATATCTCTTTTGGCCGGGTAAATCAATGAAGAAGCGCATGAGAAGGAATGGAGCCGTTATCCCATATGCTTATTTTATTTTGATGGGCACATAAATATCCATTTGGTCATATCCCAGCGCTTTTCTCAGTTCCTCCGAAGGATTGAGCATATGGCACATGGTGCGGTGCCCCGGGCGCTCATCCAATAAAAAGCCGCTGCTTTCCACCCACCTGCAAAGGCTCTGATACACAGCGGCACTTCACCATCGATTTCCTCCACCTTCTGCTGCAAAACCGACAGCACCACCGCCGCGCCCTCATCGCTGAATATACGCTGAATATCCCGGATGCTGATATTCAGCTTGCGCAGAATCAAAATCTGCTCCAGGCGCTTTAGGGCCTTTTCATCATAAAGGCGATAAGCATAGTCATCGGTACGGGTACTGGCAATCAGGCCCATATCTTCATAATACCGGAGCGTGCGGGCAGAGATATCATACTTATTGGATACATCGCGGATTTTGATCAGTCGTGTCATGGAAATTCTCCTTTTCATCGGTCAAAAGCAGTATATTCCTTGACGCAACGGCAGAGTCAAGTGGATGAGGCGGCGCTTTTACTTCCCCATAATAAATTTTCGGATGGTCTTTTCCTCGGCCGTGGGATTGAGCAAAAGGATTTGCCGCCTGATTTTTTCATAGCTTTCCCCTGGGTCCAGATCGGGCAGATCATATCCGCGCTCCGCCCAGAAGTTTTCCACGGTGGTAAACACGGTGCTGTTCCAGCCATACTCCATGCCATGCTTGTTTTTCTTCTGCCGGCGGCCTGTCATGGTAATGAACATGCCCATCTGCAGTTCAATCATCGCCCGGTCAAATTGCGTTTTATCCGCTTTGCCAAAATGCCCCAGGGCTTTGAGCTCATGGAGCGCCGCATGCCCCTGGGAGATCAAATCATAGATTCGCTTGGCAGTATGGCTGATTTTGCCGTCTTCATAGGCGTCTTCCAGGGCTTCGCCTTTTCTGCGGACAGCATAGAAATAGGGATACCATGCCTTGGCGATAAATCCGCTGGTTTTAAAAAACACTTTCGCATAGGCAATATCCGTGCGTTCCTCCAACACCCGCATCCGCCATTCCCAGGGATCCACTTCCGGATCTCCGCAATGCCATTTGACCGGGGTATCCAAGTTTTCCTGGGCTTGCCAATCATAATTGATCAGCGCAAAAATGCCCTTGGCATTGCCCCCGCCCATGGAAAAGCCGCATTGCTGAAGCCCCTGGCAGAAATCTTCAAAGTTTCGGATCATGTTTTTTCCTTCTTTCTCCTGATCTACGAGAGGCCGTATTTTCGATTGAATCAGCCGGCTCATAAAAGAAGTCCCTTCCCGGATGCATAGCCAGTAGACGCTTTGGCACAGCAGAAAAGTCAATCACCCGATTGCAGCAAGTAAGCTTTGATATCCCCTGCAAACTGATTGCCGCACCGGGCCAATTCTCCCAGCACACGGTCAATGCCCTGCTCGGTCTGATACCAATTCTCCTTCGTGATATTGTAACAATGAACCGGACATACCCTGATCTTTGTATCCGGAAAGGCCATCTGATACAGCATCAGACAACGTCGGGCATGAAATGCTTTGCAGACGATGAGAGCGCTTTTGATCACAACCCCTTTTTCGTCCACCGCCTTGCGGGAAAAATAGGCATTATCCCGGGTATGGCCCGATTGATCCTCCCCAATAATCGCATCAACAGGAACGCCGTTTTGAATCAATACATCCGTAAAAAATTCACAATCAGACGAATAATCCCCCGTATAAACATCCGCCTTGTTACGAACACCGGGCCACTCATCCATTTTCACGCTGATTCCTCCTGAAGGAATCAGCCATTTTGCATAGCCTTGGCGATAAAGCGCGGCAGCATATTCAGGCTGCTGGGGAAATGAAGCCCCCGGCAAGAAAATAGCATCTGCCTTTTCAGGCGTGTCTGAAACAAAAATATAGTCTGAAATATCCGTAATGATGCGGTTATTCATCCTTTGAAAGCTCCTTTATATCCAAATAAAACATGGCTTTTTTCACAAATGTATAAACAAAAAACCGAATGCTTTTCAGCATTCGGTTTGGTGCGGGAAACAGGACTTGAACCTGCATGTCCGTTAGAACACATGAACCTGAATCATGCGCGTCTGCCAATTCCGCCATTCCCGCAGATGCATTCTTCTTAGAAGAATGCGGTGGTGGGCAGGGGTGGATTCGAACCACCGAAGTCTGTGACGGCAGATTTACAGTCTGCTCCCTTTGGCCACTCGGGAACCTACCCACGAATTTCACTTTTGAAGATGCTCTCCTCTTTCGAGGAAATGGAGCTGGTGAAGGGACTTGAACCCGCAACCTGCTGATTACAAATCAGCTGCTCTGCCAATTGAGCTACACCAGCATATCGCCCAACAGCAGGAGACAAAAATGGCGACCCGGAAGGGGCTCGAACCCTCGACCTCCAGCGTGACAGGCTGGCATTCTAAACCGACTGAACTACCGGGCCGTAAATGGTGGGCCTTCAGGGACTTGAACCCCGGACCAACCGGTTATGAGCCGGCCGCTCTGACCAACTGAGCTAAAGGCCCTTGGGTAAGCGCGAAAGCCGCTTGCCGGATGAAGAGGAAAAAATGGTGACCCCGCCGGGACTCGAACCCGGGTTACCGCCGTGAAAGGGCGGTGTCTTAGGCCGCTTGACCACGGGGCCACATCATTGAGACAACCCTTCGCCTTCTGGGAAGAAACTGGTCGGGGTGAAGGGATTCGAACCCCCGGCCCCATGCTCCCAAAGCACGTGCGCTACCAGACTGCGCTACACCCCGAAGGTTTCTTTCGACGCCGTGTCTCTCGCGGCGACGAAATATATAATACACGATTCTCTGCTGTTTGTCAACAGGTTTTTTTATTTTTTTTGAGATTTTTTTCATCTTTTTTTACTGCCCAAGGATTGACAGATCTATAGCGCTATCCTATAATGTTAAACGGCTAATTATTAAACAATTAATGGAAAGGAGCATATCATTATGACGGACTACCGCAGAGTAGTGGGCGCCATGCACCGCCTGGAGCTTTTGCGGAAGATCAGGTCCCGAGGGATTCTATCCGCCTCCGGGCTGCATCCCGGCCAGCCGCCCATGCTGATTTATATTATCAATCACCCGGGCTGCACCCAGAAGGAAGCGGCGGACGAACTGGACGTAACCGCCGCCTCCGCCGCCGCCAGCTTAAAGCGGCTGGAAAAGGCCGGGCTGGTGGAACGCAAGCCCGATCCCAACGATGCCCGGCGCAATTGCCTGTATATCACCCCGGCCGGCCAGGATCGGGTGGATAAGAACCGGGAGCAATTTGAAGCCCTGGATCAGCAAATGTTTTCCGGGCTTACGGATGAAGAGGTGCAATCCTTCCAGCGCATCTGCGAAAAGATGTTTGACAACCTGGCGGATGAAAGCTGCCGGCACCTGACCATCTGCAAGCTGGCCAGGCAGCTTCAAGGCGACAAACCAAACAAGGAGGTATAAAGAAACGTGCAATTTTTCCGTTTATTAAAGTATGCGGGCAAGTATAAAAAATATCTGATCCTCTGCCCGCTGGTAATGATCGGGGAAGTAATCATGGAAATGCTTCTTCCTACCATTACTGCAAGCCTGATTGACAAAGTGATCCCCGAAAGCGCCGCCTCCGGCAATATTACAAAGGTTCTGCTCTACGGCGGGCTGATGCTGCTCATGTCGGTGCTTTCCATGGGCTTTGGCATGGCGGGCAGCCGCCTTTCCGCCCTGGGCGGCATGGGCTATTCTCGAAATCTGCGAGAAGCCATCTTTACCCGGGTGCAGCGTTTTTCCTTTAAAAATATCGATAAATTCTCCACCGCTTCCTTGATTACCCGCCTCACCACCGACGTAAACCAAACCCAGAACCTGGTGATGATGCTGGTGCGCATGGCGGTGCGCAGCCCTCTGATGATGGTGATGGCGCTGATCATGGCCTTCAGGATGAACGCTTCCCTGATGCCCATTCTGGCCGTGGCCGCCCCCATTTTGCTGACTGCGATCATTATTATCATGAGCAAGGCCTTTCCCCGGTTCCAGATCATGATGAAAAAATACGACGCCCTCAACGCTTCCGTGCAGGAAAACCTCATTGCCATCCGGGTGGTAAAAGCTTTCGTGCGGGCCACCCATGAAAAAGAAAAATTCGAGGCTTCAGCCGATGACGTCACCGCCACCCAGCGGGCTGCGGAAAAGATCGTCATCTGGAACGGCCCCATTATGCAGATTCTGATGAACTCCTGCATCATTGCCCTTTTGTGGCTGGGCGGCGGCCAGATCATTGGCGGCACCATGCAGTTGGGCGCCCTTTCTTCCTTTATCCAGTATGTGATGCAGATCCTCATGAGCCTGATGATGTTTTCCTTCCTGTTTGTTTCTTTTGTGATGGCCCGGGCCTCCATCAGCCGCATCTGTGAAGTGCTGGATGAAGAGCCCGATATCGTGAACCCCGAAAAGCCCGAAACGGACGTGAAGGATGGCAGCATCACCTTTGACCACGTGGGCTTTTCCTACAGCGGCGACAAAAACAACCTGGTGCTTTCCGACGTAAGCTTCACCATCCGCTCCGGCGAAACCATCGGCATTATCGGCGGTACCGGCTCGGCAAAGACCACCCTGGTATCCCTGATCCCCCGGCTCTATGACGTCACCTGCGGCAAAATTCTGGTAGGCGGCAAGGACGTGCGCAGCTATGATATGCATGCCCTTCGCAATCAGGTGGCCATGGTGCTGCAAAAGAACGTGCTCTTTTCCGGCTCCATCAAGGATAACCTGCGCTGGGGCGATGAAAATGCCACGGATGAAGAAATCACAGCCGCTTGCAAGGCATCCGCGGCGGATGATTTCGTGCGTTCCTTCCCCGGCGGCTATGATATGGACCTGGGCCAGGGCGGCGTGAACGTATCCGGCGGCCAGAAGCAGCGCCTGTGCATTGCCCGCGCCCTGCTTAAAAAGCCCCGGATCATCATCTTTGACGACGCCACCAGCGCCGTGGATACCGCTACCGATGCCCGCATCCGGGAAGCCCTTCGCTCCCATATGCCCGAAACCACCAAGATTATCATCGCTCAGCGCATCACCTCCGTTATGGATGCCGACCGGATCATCGTATTGAACGATGGCCAGGTAACCGACATGGGCACCCATGACGAACTGATGCAGCGCAGCGAAATTTACAGGGAAGTATACACCTCCCAGCAGAAAGGAGTGGCCTGATTATGCCTCCACGCGGACCTATGCGCGCCCCGGCCAAGCCCAAGAATGCCAAGGGCACCTTTAAGCGCCTGCTGGATATGATGAAGGAGCACAGGGGCCAGCTTCTGCTGGTGGTGCTGTGCATTATCGTCACCACCGGCGTCAGTTCCTTTGGCACCTATCTTCTCAAAGACGTATACACCATCATCGGCGATCTGGCAGCCGAATACAGCCTTACCGGCGTGATGCCCGCCCTGACGGGGCTGACAAACCTGCTGATCACCATGGCGGCCATGTATCTGGCCAGCGTGGCTTGCTCCTATGTGCAAAACCGCACCATGATGATGGTTTCCACCAGGGCCCTGAATAGCGTGCGCAAAAAGATGTTCCATCACATGGAAGATCTGCCCATCCGCTATTTTGACCAGCGCACCCACGGCGAAATCATGAGCCGCTACACCAACGATACCGATACCCTCCGGGAATTTTTCTCCTCCACATTCCCCCAAGCGGTCAATTCCATGCTGGCCATTCTGTTTGCTCTTTTCTTTATGCTTCGCCTCAGCGGCTGGCTCACGCTGCTGGTAATCATCCTGATGCCGCTGATGACCGTGATCACCAAAAACATCGGCGCACGCTCGGGCAAGAATTTTGTGGCCCAGCAAAAGGCCGTGGGCGCTCTCAATGGCTTTATTGAAGAAACCATGGAAGGCCAGCGGGTGGTGCAGGTGTTCTGCCACGAAGAAAAGGCCATGGAAGAATTCGGCAAGCGCAATGAAGCCGTGCGCGTGGCCGGCACCCGGGCCCACACCTTTGCCAGCCTCCTGGGCCCCATCATGAATAACCTGAGCCATTGCAATTATGTATTGGTCACATTGGTTGGCGTGATCATGATCATTGCAGGCAAAAATAACCCCGATTCCATCTTCGCTTTACAAATTGCCACGCTCCTGGCCTTCCTGCCCATGATCCGCCAGTTCTCTCAGCCCATTTCCAACCTGGCCCAGCAATTCAACACCGTGATGCAGGCCCTGGCCGGCGCGGAGCGGGTATTTGAATTGCTGGATGAGCCCGTGGAAGAGGATCAGGGCTATGTGACGCTGGTAAACGCCAAGAAGGATGAAAAAGGCAATATCGTGGAATCCGAAAGCCGCACCGGCCTTTGGGCCTGGAAGCATCCCCACCATGACGGCACCACCACCTATACCGAGCTAAAGGGCGACGTGGTATTGGAGGACGTCACCTTTGGCTACGTTCCTGAAAAAACAGTGCTCCACAACATCTCCCTCTATGCCAAGCCCGGCCAGAAGATCGCCTTTGTGGGCTCCACCGGCGCCGGAAAAACCACCATCACCAATCTGCTCAACCGCTTCTACGATATCCAGGGCGGCAAAATCCGCTACGACGGCATCAACATCCAGAAGATCAAGAAGGATGATCTGCGCCGGTCTCTTGCCATGGTGCTCCAGGATACCCACCTCTTTACCGGCACCGTGCGGGATAACATCCGCTACGGCAAATTGGATGCCACGGACGAAGAAATCGAGCGCGCCGCCAAGATCGCTAATGCGGACTTCTTCATCCGCCATCTGCCCCAGGGCTATGATACCATGCTCACCGGCGACGGGGCCAACCTTTCCCAGGGCCAGCGCCAGCTATTGGCCATCGCCCGGGCCGCAGTGGCCGATCCGCCCGTGCTGATCCTGGACGAAGCCACTTCCTCCATCGATACCCGCACCGAAGCCCTCATCGAAAAGGGCATGGACAGCCTGATGAAGGGCCGCACGGTGTTTGTCATCGCTCATCGCCTCTCCACCGTCCGCAATTCCCAGGCCATCATGGTGCTGGAAAACGGCCGCATCATCGAGCGGGGCGACCACGATTCCCTCATCGCCCAGGAGGGCAAGTATTATCAGCTTTATACCGGTATGTTTGAACTTTCCTAATTCAAAGAAAAGAAGGCTTGCGCAAGGCCTTCTTTTTTGTTTACAATTTTTCGTTCTTTTTGCCGGAAACGCGCCATATTTTTGCCACAATACTGGTTTATGATAGCAGCGTCAGGAGAAATCAGCGGCGATGGGGCTGTGGCTGCCCCCTCGGCCCGCCCCTCGCCGTTTGATTGCCTTTATTATTTTATTTCCCCTGGTAAAGCCTGCCGCTTCCCCTCGCGGCAGGTCTTTTTTTCCGCCACTAGCGGCGGGATTCACTAAATATAATTCCGAATTCCGCATTCTAAATTATCCAGCCCCCTTCCGGCAGGAATTTTCCAAGAAACGCAGAATTGATCCTTAACCCTGTACAAAGGAGAACCGTTTATGACTTCATCCCGCCGCCAGGAACTTTTCCGTGCTCTCAAATTCCTGCTTTTCTCCATTTCCGCCGGCATCATCCAGATCGCCTCCTTCACCCTGCTGATGGAAGCGGTAAAATTGGTGGAATGGCAGAGCCATCTGATCTCTTTGATTCTCAGCGTGCTGTGGAATTTCACCTTTAACCGCCGCTACACCTTCCAATCCGCCGCCAATATTCCCAAGGCCATGGGGCTGGTAGCGCTGTTTTACTGCGCCTTCACGCCATTTAGCACCTGGCTGGTAAACGTGCTCACCCAGCAAGGCGTGAACGGCTACATTGTGGAAGCCGGCGTGATGGTGCTCAATTTTGTGCTGGAATTTTTCTACCAGCGTTTTGTAGTATTCAAAAACTCCATCAACACCAACGACCTGGCCAAGAAAAAGGCCGCTTCCTGATTTTTATTCAAAGAGCATCATTCCAAGCTTCCTTTGAAGCCCTTGATCCGCCTGATCCCCCAGGGTCAGGCGGTATTCTTTCCTTGCTGCGATCACTGCCTGGCGGGTGGCCGAGCCAAATACTCCATCTGCATTTCCATGCAAAAATCCCCCGCGAATCAACCGCCGCTGCAGCTCATACACATCCGCTCCCCGGTCGCCTTCTTTCAGGGTGCGCAGCCCCGTATACAAGGGGCCATATGCGCCGCCTTCTATCACCACCCGGGTACCGATTGGCACCATGGCATATAGCTTTTCGCTGTTTTTCACGCTCAATCGGATACAGCCATGGGAGGCATTCATGCCAATGGAAGAGGGCTGATTGGTTCCGTGAATGCCATACTGCCCCCAGGCCACGCTAAGCCCCAGAAAACGGGTGCCAAACCCGGAAAGAGCAGTGGTAAACTTGCGATTCACCTTGAATACGCCCACGGGAGAAGGCGTATCCGCCGTTCCTGATGCAATGGGAAACACGGCTTTTTCCGCCCCATTTTCATACACAGTCAGGCGCTTTTGATCCAGTTCAATCCAGATCAGCAGCCCCGATGGAGCGCTGGATACAGCCGGCACAGCCCCCGGCGTGCGCAATAAAAGCAGCCCTGCCGCCAGCAATATCGCTGCCCATCCTCCTCTTTTCATCCTGCATCCCTCCCCCGTATCCTATGCGCCGGTGCCCCAAATGATCTCCAGAAAAAAAGCATCCATACAGGGGATATATTCCTGTGCCTTTGCATACTGTGGAGCAGATCACAGCATGAAGGAGGCACCTTTTATGGAAAACCGGATCATTCGCCATCTTTTTCCCGGCAGCAACACCTATGCCGGTTTCGTTGGTTTCTTTGAGGACCTGCGCAGCCGCGCCCGGCGCACCGTGATTCTCAAGGGAGGCCCCGGCGTGGGCAAAAGCACACTGATGAAGGAAGTGGGCCAGCACTATGAATCCGCCGGCCAGCAGGTATGCTATTATCACTGCTCCGGTGACCCGGAAAGCCTGGACGCCGTGTGGGCCCCGGACAGCGGCTTTCTGATTCTGGACGGCACTGCCCCCCACGTAGTAGACCCCATCTGCCCCGGCGCAGCAGACGGCATTCTGAATCTGGGCATTTGCTTGGATGAAGGGCAATTGGAAAAAGAAAAAGAGGCCCTGGAGCCCCTTTACACTGCCATTTCTGCCGCTTATGCCCGGGCCTACCGCTATCTTTCCGCTGCCCATTCCCTGCGCGCAGATGCCGCCGCGGTATACGATGCGGCTTTTTCCCTGAAAAATCGGCGGCAATTAGAGCATGAAATGCAGGCGCTGCTGCCCCAGGCCGAAGAAGGGGGCGTTTCCCACGCCTATGCCCAGGCCATCACCTGGCAGGGAATGATCCAGCATCTGGATTCCATCCGCACCGGCGCTGTATTTTGCCTGGATGCCCCCTGGGGCTTTGATGTGCATGCCCTGCTTGCGCCCCTGTTTAGCGATGCCCGCCGCAGCCGATTGCGCACGGAAATTTACCACGATCCTTTGGATGCTTCCCTCCTTGCTCATTTGGCAGTGGGCAATGTGCTCTTTACCTCCGCCGTATTTGCCGATGCCCCCGTTTATGCACCGGTTCTGGATAAAGAAATCCTGCGGCGGGAAGCACCGCGGCTGGCCTTTGACCGGGCAGTATATGATCTTACCCTGAACCAAGCCGTGGAAGCCCTCTCCGAGGCCAAATCCCTTCACGATTCCCTGGAACGCTATTATATCGATGCCATGGATTACAGCCGCCTGATCGCCATCAAGCAGGAATTCCTGGAAACGCTGGAAAGCTGAAATAAATGCAAAAGGAGCTCTCTTTTCGAAAAAAGAAAGCTCCTTTTCATATTCATGGATGGAATCAACCCTGCTTGGAGCCGCATTCCGGGCAAAATTTAGCGCTGCGGGGAATCTTCTGGCCGCATTCACAGCAGAACTTGGTATCCCCTTGAGGAGCGGCGGCCTGGGGGGCCTGCTGCTGCATCTGGGGCTGCTGATTCATCATTTGAGCGCTCTGCATGGCCTGGGCCATCATGGCGCCGGCGCCAAAGCCCGCGCCCATGCCGGCGGTGCCGCCCTGATTATTGGCCGCTTCCCGCATGGCTTCTGCCGCCTGGAACTGGGTGTAGCGATTAAGATCGCCCACCACGCCCATGGAGGTGCGCCGATCCATGGCCTTTTCCACTTCTTCGGGTAGGGAGATATTTTCAATCAGGAAGCTTTCCAGCTTAAGGCCCAAAGGCGCAATGCGGGGCGCCAGGGCCTGCAGGGCATACTGGGAAAGCTCATCATAATTGGCCGCCAGATCCAGAGCAGGAATTTTGCTCTGGGCGATGGCGTCGGAAAGGCCGGAAACCAGGGTACGCTTGATTTGGCCGGTCACGCCATCCACAGTCATATACGCAGCGGTGCCAAACACTTCCTTGAGGAAGGCCACCGGATCCGCCACCCGGAAAGAATAAATACCGAAAGCGCGCAGGCGAATCATGCCAAATTCGGCGTCCCGCATCATCACAGGGTTGCTGGTGCCCCATTTCTGATCCAGAAACTGACGGGTATTAATAAAATACACCTCTGCCTTAAAGGGAGAATTGAACCCAAACTTCCAGGACTGCAGCGCCGTCATAATCGGCATATTCTGGGTGGACAATTCATACCGGCCGGGCTGGAACACATCGGCGATCCGGCCCTCATTCACCATCACCGCCACCTGGCTTTCCCGCACGGTGAGCTGCGCGCCCATCATAATTTCCTTGCCATTGCGGTCATAGCGATACACCATGGTATCCTGGCTGTTATCCTTCCATTCGATCACATCGATCAATTGATTGGTAAAGATCGAAAACAGGCCCATTCTCAACGCCTCCTTGATATCGTTTCCTTTTTATGCTTCAGCATCACGGAGCAATTCACGCACGCTATCCAGCCAGGCAGACTGGGCCACATGCATATCCAGATCCAGATATTCCTTAATCATCTGGATACTCTCGTTCACATGCTCATCCGCACGCTGGGCAAAAGCTTCGGGGTCCTCGGTTTCTTCGCTGTACATGGGCATGCACACCAGACGGATATGCCGGGGGGTAAGCACAGCCACGGCATAATAAATGCCATCTACATACCGGCCAAAGAAATTATTGCGCAGGGCGCTTTCCAGCCGCTGCTGGGCATGATGATGCTCAGAGAGATACACTTCCCCCTGGGGCATATCAATTTCATAAAGGACGCACTGCTTTCTGTGGTCAAACCGGGCGCGGATCAGCTTGAGCTCCCTTTCCAGCGCATCCCAGTCGGACAGCTCCCCGGCCAGGAGACTATGGATCAATTGATCCCGCTGGAGCATGAGCATCGCGTCCGCATCATAATCATCGGCAAAATCCGCATGGAGCCTGTCCAGCACCCGGCGCATTTCCGAAAGCACCACCAGCTGCTTATTCAGATGGGAATGCACTTCAAAAATGGGAAGGCTGGGACGGCCATAGCGCAAAAACTGGAGCAAATCCACGGCTGATTTTTTCTGCACATGATAGCCCACGGCGTCAACAACCTTGGTATTGAGCCATTCGATAGCCTCATGGCAGGAAGAGGTGATCATGGGCTCCCGGCAATTAAAATCCGCCCAATTGATTTGGTCTCGAAACAGGGCCTGGATATCTTCCCGATCCGTAACGAGCAGAAGCTTGTACATGCGTTCCCTCCACATAGCAATTGAACTTTTTTCAAAGCAGCGCGGCGCAGCCACAATCTGCCGTTTATAATTATATCATAGGAATCTTCCCATGGCAATGGCAGAAGCCGATCCAAAATGTAAATGCGGAAGAAGATATTTCCGTCTTCTTCCGCAAATCAGCAATAATTGATGCAATTAAGAGGGCAGTTGAATGCCTGCTTCCTTGGCGCATTCCTCAAGCTTATCCAAAGCCTCAATGATCTGCTCCGGCTGATGCTCGCTGATCACACAGAAGCGAAGCCTTGCCTTGTTTTTGGGAACAGCGGGATACACAGCCGGGGGCACAAACACGCCCTTTTGCCTGAGCATATTAGAAAGCAGGAAAGCATCCTCATCCTTGCCCACCATTACGGGAATGATGGCCGTTTCCCCGGCCAGGCAGGTATTGAAGCCCCGCTTATGGGCCTCCTCCACAAAGCACTTGATATTCCGGGCCATGCGCTCCATAATGGAAGGATCGCTGCGCACCAGGCGGATGGCCTCCAGGGCCGCCGCCGCCAGGGGCGGAGAAATGCCCACGGAAAACACAAAACCGGGCAGGCTGTAGCGCATGTAATCGATAATACACCGGGGGCCGGCCAGGTAGCCGCCGCAGGTGCCAATGCCCTTGGAGAGGGTGCCCATCTTGATATCGATATCATCCGGGGCCAGGCCGAAGTATTCATCCACACCGCCGCCGGTTTTGCCGATTACGCAGGCAGAATGGGCTTCATCCACCATCAGGAAGCAGCCGTACTTTTTCTTCAGCTTCACAAATTCGGGCACCGGCGCGATATCGCCGTCCATGGAATAGGCGCCCTCAATCACGATCAATACCTTGGCAAACTTGTGGCGCTGGGTGCGCAGGATGCTTTCCAGGGCATTGTAATCGTTATGAGGGAAGGGCTTGGCTGTGGCCTGGGAAAGGCGGCAGCCCTGCTCGATGGAGTTATGGGATATGGCGTCGTAAACGATCAAATCGCCCCTGCCGCAGAAATTGCCTACAAAGGTAACATTGGTGGAATGGCCGCCCACCAGCACCAGGGCCGTTTCGGTATGCTTCCAATCGGCGATTTCCTTTTCCAGTTCTCCATGCAGGCTCTTTTCCCCGGCCAGCAGGCGGCTTCCGGAAGCAGAGGTGCCAAATTCATCAATAGCCTTCTTGGCTGCAGCTTTGGTTTCCTCCCGGCCGGACATCCCCACGTAATTGTAGCTGCCAAAATTCAGCACCCGCTCTCCCGCCATATTGCTGGTATCCAGCAAGGGAGAATCGTGCACCACGAAATAGGGATTTTCCATTCCCCCGCCCATCAGCGCTTCCTGGCGCTTGAGGAACGCCTGAAATTCAGGGGAATCCTCAAAGCGGGTAATGGGGGTGACGGGTTCATTCTGCTCGGGCAGGGCATTTTCATAGGCCACATTGCCCCGCACGCGGGCATAGAGCAGGGAAGAAAGATCATTAACGGTGGTGCACTTGCCATATTCCTCGGTGGGAATAAGCACATTGAACAATTCTTCGATCTTCAGGCTCATGCCCAGCACCTGCAGGCTATCGCCCCCCAATTCATCAATGAAATGGGCATCATCCCGAATTTGATCCGCGGGCACCTCCAGGGATTCGGCATACACCTGGCGCACCTTCTGCTTGATTTCCTCCATCTGCAGATCAGAAGGGGTTTTTTCCTCCTGCACGATGGGCTTATTCTCCTCAGTGCTTTCACCCTTGCGGTTAAAATCGATATCCCGGTATGCCAGCTTATTTTCCTCAATGGCCTTTTTAAGCGCCAGCCTCTTCACTTTGATGCCATTGGCCGTTTGGAATTTTTCTGGGGTAGCCAGCACGCGGCTGATCCGCTTTAAGGAGGGCAAGGTGCTGTTGAGCTTGCGCACCTGGGCCATCAGCTCTGCGATATAGGCGTCGTCCTTATAATATTGGCCCACGTTGAGCACCAGGGTAATATCTTCATAGATAGCGGCCTTTTTCTTCCCCGGCAGATGAGGAAGATGGCTGCGCTTGCTTTCTGCCTTCTTATCTTTGGCAGCCACGCCCAGTACACAAAACTGCTCCACGCCCTCCAGGGCGCCGAATACATCCTCAATTTCATCGGGATACACATTTTCCCCCGATTCATTGATAATCACATCCTTGGCACGGCCCTCCACATACATGCGATTGCCCTTTTCCAGGCGCACCACATCGCCGGTGCGGTACCATCCCTCTTCATCCAGATCGGGAGGCAAAAGCTTTCCCTCCACCAGGCGGCCGGTATGAATGGTGTTGCCCCGGATATACATTTCGCCCCGGTTGGATTTGCTGCCATCGGACTGCACCCGGTATTCCGCGCTGCTAAGAGGCCGGCCCACGGAGCCGGACGTGCGGGTGATTACATTCATCCCCGTTTCCACGGAGGTGATGGCCGTTTCCGTCATGCCAAAGCCGGATACGGTGTAATAGCCCAGAGCGGAGAGGGTGCGCATATGCTCCTGGGGGGTATGGCTGCCGCCCAGAATAATGCAGCGCACATTGGTGCCCAGCATCTGAGACACAACGGACTTAAACAGCACATTTCTGGCAAAATCAATGCCAAAGCCGGGGGCGATGGACTGGAGGCCCAAAGAGAAGCCGCGCATGGCCTTGAACATGACCTGCTTGATTTTTCCTTCCTTGGCCACTTTCTTATTCAGCGCCACGCATACATTATTGGCCAGCAGCGGCACAGCCAATAAATGAGTAATCTCAAACCGGCGGGCCGTTTCCAGGATGGTTTTGGGGCTGCGATCTTTGAGATAGATATTCTCATAGCCGATAAAGGAGAGCCACTGGAGGCACACCATAAACCCAAACACATGGTGAAACGGCAGAAAGGCCAGATTCCGCCGGGGTTCATCACAGATAATACGGGAATTGGCCTTATACAGCAATTCCGAATTGAGCACCTGGCTGCACACCGCATGCGCATCATACACAAATACCCGGCTGGTATCGGTGGTGCCGGAAGTGCAAAGAGCCACCTGATCGCCAAAGCTGGGCCTGAAAGAGGCGGGCGCCTCCTGCGCCTGGCTCAGCTGCTTCAAAGTAATCTGAACCGCATCCTGCTTAAGGACCCTGGGATTGCGTGTGATCAGCCCCACCGCCCCGGCCTGGCGCAGGATATAATCGGTCATTTCATCATTCAGGGAAAAATCCATGAGCACGGCATTATATCCCGCCGCGATCACGCCCCAGAAATAGCAAAACCATTCCGGGCAGGTATCCGCCTGGATACCGATAAAGCCGCCCTTCTTCCCTTCCCCAACAGCAGCGCGCAGGGCGGCGGCCACTGCATAGGTTTTCTGCTTATATTCCCGATAGGTGATAGCTCGCTCCTCATCCCCCTCAAGATAACGGGCGGCCACTGCCTCCTCATTGGAGCAGCACAAGTTAAACAGATTTTCCAGCGTCATATTCTCCCGCAGCAATTGGCTGCGCTTTAGAATCTCGCTCACCAGAACACCCCTCATTTCAATTTCTTCCTATAATAAGAAGAAAGAATCCATTCGTACAGCCACCGGGGCAGCAGGTCGTGGATAAACACAGCCAAATGCTGGTCAAATTTTGCCACACGAAGCCTCCGGGGCAAATGCTTTTTTCCAAGTGCCCCAACGATTTTTCGTCCCAGGGCATCCGGATCGCTTCCGTTTTCCTCGTCATGGGCAATCACGGCGGTCGCCAATTCAAAATCCTTCCGATAGGGAGAATTTTCCCCCATCCCATGGGAAATGCGGCGATATGCTTTGGCTCCGCTTCTGTGATCCCCGGGCTCCACCAGCATCACTTCCACTCCAAATGCCTTGCCCTCCAGCGCCAGACATTCGGAAAAGCCCTCAATGGCATGCTTGCTGGCCACATAGGCCCCCTGATAGGGAATGCCAAGCAGCCCATTGATAGAGGAAAAATTCACGATGCGCCCTTTTCCCCTCTGGCGCATCAGGGGCATCACACGGGCAATCATCCCAGCCTGGCCCAGAAAATTGGTTTCCATCACCTGGCGCAATTCTTCTGGCTTATAGCTTTCGCAGGCCCCCAGAATCAGCATCCCGGCGCAGTTTATCAGCACATCCGGCTCGCCCCAGGCAGCCAGCGCGGATTCCACAAATTGATCCATGCTATGTTCATCCGTCACATCCAAAGGAAGACAGATGCATCCGTCAATTTCCTTTTTTCCATTCCCAAAGGAACGGGCCCCGGCCGCCACCTGATATCCCGCCTGCTGCAAGGCCATGGCCGTATGCAGCCCCAGGCCGCTGGAGGCGCCGGTAATCCAGGCTATCTTTGCCATCCATCCCTCTCCAAAAAAAGTAATCGTATACATTGTATACTAATTTGTGTTATAATGCAAGAGGGGCAAAAAATCCCCCTGTTTTGCTCACTTTGCAAGCCCATTTTCAGAGGAAAAGAGGATTTTTTCATGAAAGATATCATCCTGCTGCCCGGCAAGGAAAAGCGTGTATACTCCGGCCATCCCTGGATTTTCCGCAGCGATATTGCCCGCACCAAAGGCGAAATTGCTCCCGGCGATACCGTGCGCGTCACCGCCTCCAACGGCCGCTTTCTGGCCATGGCGGTATACAACCCCGCCTCCCAGATCGCCCTTCGCATTCTCAGCCGCAAAGAAGAAGCGATTGATGACGCTTTCATTCGCAGAAAGGTAAAAGAAGCGGTGGATTACCGCCGTCTCTTTGCCGATCTTAAATCCTGCCGGATGATCTTCGCCGAAAGCGATGGGCTGCCCGCCGTGATTGTGGACAGTTTTGGAGACGTGCTCTCTTTGCAGTGCCTGTGCCTGGGCATGGAAAAATACAAGGATGTGATCTGCGATGCCCTGATGGAGGAATTGCATCCCTCGGGGATCTACGAACGGGGAGATGTGCCCGTTCGGGAGCTGGAGGGGCTTCCTCTGGTCACCGGCGTGCTTCGGGGCCAGGTGCCCGACAAGGTGGAAATCGTGGAAAACGGCGTCAAATTCTGGGTAGACGTAAAAAACGGCCAGAAGACGGGCTTTTTCCTGGATCAGAAAGAAAACCGCGCCGCCATTGCGCCCTTTGTGAAAGGCAAGAAGGTATTGGACTGCTTCACCCACACCGGTTCTTTCGCCCTCCATGCCGCCCGCTACGGCGCTGCCCATGTGACGGGGGTGGATATTTCCGAATTCGCCTGCGAGTGCGCCCGGGAAAACGCTGCCCTCAATGGCTTTGACAATGTGGAATTCGTGGCCGCCAATGCCTTTGATTTCTTAAAAGAGCAGTCTGCCGCCGGCGAGCAATATGACGTGGTGATCCTGGATCCCCCGGCTTTCACCAAATCCCGCGCCGCCGTGGAGGCCGCCGCCCGGGGCTACAAGGAGATCAACCTCCGGGGCATGAAGCTGGTGAAAAACGGCGGGTATCTGGTCACCTGCTCC
>SVGW01000116.1 GCA_015056125.1 Clostridiales bacterium
CCAGTATATCGTTTATTCGGTACTCCCTTTGGCATAGAAAAACACCCCATTTCTTAGTACAAGTATTTTACCATACTTGTCTAACAAATGGGGTGCAGTTCACTTGCTTTCTCCTCCGGCGTTTTTTCGTTTTCGTTGTGCCCGTGAAATTGCTTTTCCGTTTCCTCAAGCTTCTTGCGGAAAACCCATGGGTTTATAAGTTTGCTCCGTCGCATACCGGAGTCCAGAGGATGATATCCTCTGGCGAGGGGTACAGGGGGCGAGAAGCCCCCTGCCTTCGTAGTAATCAGATGATATGCTCATTGATGCAGCGGATGAAAAATTCGCTGCAGATGGTGTTGGCCCAGGCGAACCATTCCCGGGTGAACTGGGTGGGGTCATCCACGGAAAAGCTTTCGTGCATAAACCAGGTGTCCGCATGGGTGTCCATGATCATATCCAGCAGCATTTTCATTTCTGCGGGATCCGTGGAAGTGAGCCCCTGCATGGCCAGGGCAATGTGCCATACGTAGTTTTCCGGGGTATGGGGGCTGCCGATGCCATGCGCCTTTTCGCCCTCAAAATAGAAGGGGTTTTCTTTGCTCAGAAGCATCCTGCGGGTATTCTGGTAGATGGGGTCATCCACGCTGCAATAGCCCAGATAGGGGGCGGAGATCAGGGAGGGCACGTTGGCGTCGTCCATCATCAGGGCGTTGCCCCGGCCATCCACTTCATAGGCGTATACCGGGCCAAATTCCCGGGTTTCAATGATCGCATATTTCTGGATACCCTGGTTGATTTCCCCGGCCAGGGTCAGGGCATTCTGGGCCAAAGTGGCGTCCTGCCAGATATTCAGGGCGATTTCGGCCATTTCCCGCAGGATCACCACCGCAAACATATTGGCCGGCACCAGATAGCCCCAGGTGCAGGCGTCGTCGCTGGGCCTGAAGCCGGACCATGTCATGCCGGTGTAATTCACGGGATTGCCCTTGCCGTGGTTATGCAGGGTGTCGCAGAAGCGGCGGTATTTTAAGCGGCTGAACAGATAGGGCGATTCATCGTGATTTTGCTCCACTTTCCATGTGGCAATGATCTTTTCAAAGGCCTGCCTGGTTTCCACGGTAAAAATATCATCGCTGCCCGCAATTTTCCAATATTCATAGGCCAGGTGCACAGGATAGCAAAGGGAGTCCACTTCATATTTGCGTTCCCACACCCAGGGGCTCATTTCAGTGATATCATTCACATGGCCGTGGCCGTTATCTTCAAAATTAAAGGCATTGGCATAGGGATCCATGCAGATATAATGCATCTGCCGGGCGATCACTTTGCGCACAGTTTCCCGGATTTCGGGGCAGTCCGGCATGATGGCCAGATAATTTTTCACCTGGGCGCTGCTGTCCCGCAGCCACATGGCGGGAATATCGCCGGTGATCACAAAGGCGTCCTGTTCCGTTTCCTGGATGGTGGTGGTCCAGGTATTGACGAAGGTATTGTTAAACAGCTTTTTCATTTCTTCGCTGTTGGTTTTTTCCAAAATGGCATCCATATAGGCGCGCATTTTTTCGGGAATCTGTTTCATCGCAGTCACGCTCCCTGTTTTTTGCTTATTATACATTGGATGATGGCACTATGTCAATTTTATCAAAAAACTATTGCCAACGAATCAAAAAATGGTATAGTATGGAATGAAGGGAGAGATGAACATGAGAAAGCGTTTTTTTGCCATTTTATTGGTTCTCTGTTTGCTGCCTCTGGGAGCACAGGCGGATTTTGATCCTGGTAAGCTTAATAGATTTTCAAGAAATCCCCTGCTCCAGGATATGAAAGCATACGCCTCAGCGCAATTGAAGGAAGGCAATATAAAAACGGAATCCTATCTGATTTATCAGCAATATTCCGGCAAGCCCTCCACCGTTGCGGCAGTGGCGGAGGCTTATGCGCAATTGCTTCTGGATAAATTCGGCTGCGAACTTGAAAAGAAATTCACGGTAGATTGCGGCAACTATGCCCGCACAGGCTATGCCTTTTCCTGTGACTACGCTATTGATTTGAGCCAATTTCATGTGTACGGCGAAGAGGATGACGGACGCAACTGGGATTCCGGAGATTGCAATATTTTTGTGCAGTATACCATCCCCGATTCCGGCACCAGCTATATCCATTTCTATTACAGCCCTGAATTCACCTGCAAGGATGAGGGCTATCGCTATGTGATGGAAACGGGCGGAAGCGAAAAGGTGATTGTGAATTCTTTCACCACAAAGACGACCCCGAAGCCTACCGCCCGTCCCACTGAAAAGCCCGATGCCAACACCAGCGCCACCAAATAATTTTTTTGAAAAAACACAAAAGGGAAACCGTCCTTTCATTGCAGGAAGCCCTCTTCTCTGCTATAATATATTTTGCCCTTCTTTAGGATGCGGCAAAAGAGGATGGAAAGGGTAATTACAGATGAAACCATACAGCGAAATGACGGCGGAAGAATTATCCGCCGAGCTGGTTGCATTAAAAGCCCAGTATAAAAAGGTGCAGGCCCTGGGCATGCACTTGGATATGAGCCGTGGCAAGCCCTGCCAAGAGCAATTGGATCTTTCCATGGGCATGATGGAGGTGCTGGATTCCACCTCTGATTTAACATGCGAGGATGGCACCGACTGCCGCAACTACGGCTCCCTCACCGGCATTCAGGAGGCCCGGGAGCTGCTTGGGGATATGATGGAAAATAACCCCAAGGATATTATTATTTATGGCAACTCCTCCTTGAATGTGATGTTTGATACCATCAGCCGGGTGTGGACCCATGGCGTGATGGGCAACACCCCCTGGTGTCGGCTGCCGGAGGTGAAATTCCTCTGCCCCGTACCCGGGTATGACCGGCACTTTGCCATCACCGAATACTTTGGCATTAAGATGGTGCCCGTGCCCATGACTCCCACCGGCCCCGATATGGATATCGTGGAAAAGCTGGTGCGGGAGGATGATACCATCAAGGGCATCTGGTGCGTGCCCAAGTATTCCAATCCCCAGGGCATTTCCTATGATGATGAAACGGTGCGCCGCTTTGCCCGCCTGGAGCCTGCCGCCCCCGACTTCCGCATTTTCTGGGATAACGCCTATGGCATGCACCATCTTTACGATCATCATCAGGATCATCTGATTGAGATTCTGGCCGAGTGCAAGCGCGCTGGCAACCCGGATCTGGTGTATAAATTTGCGTCCACCTCCAAGATCACCTTCCCTGGCAGCGGCATTGCCGCCATTGCCACCAGCCCCAATAATATGGAAGATTTTCTCACCTATCTTCGCCATCAGACCATCGGCCACGATAAAGTGAATCAGCTGCGCCATGTGCGTTTCTTTAAGGATATTCACGGCATGGTGGAGCATATGCGCAAGCATGCGGATATTATCCGGCCCAAGTTTGAAGCAGTGGAAGCCATTTTGGAAAGAGATCTTTCCGGGCTGAATTTGGGCACCTGGACCTGCCCCCTGGGCGGCTATTTCATCCTGTTTGATTCTCTGCCCGGCTGCGCCAAGGATATTGTGGCACGGGCCAAGAAAGCGGGCGTGACCATGACGGGCGCCGGCGCCACCTGGCCCTATGGAAATGATCCGCAGGATTCCAATATCCGCATCGCTCCCACCTATCCCTGCCTGGCGGATCTGACCAACGCCATGGAAATTTTCACCTTATGTGTAAGAATTTCCAGCGCCAAAAAGCTGCTGGCAGAAAAGCAGAAGGAACAGTAAACCCGCAAATGCAAAGGGAAGCTTTTCAGGCTTCCCTCAAATCATTGACAAAGTCAATGATTTGGCAGACTGAGAGAAACCCTGCAAGTCAAGGCGGCGAGGCTGCAAAAAAGGGAGCTTACACGGACGTAAGTAACCGCATTTTGCTGCCGAGCCAACACAGAAAGCAAAAATGGCCGCATGCTTGCAGCCATTTTTGCGTTTGCGGGGTTTGTCAGCGCTCTGAAAGGCCCTTGGGCCTCAGACTGTCAAAAAACCCCTGGGATGCGTCGAAGGGCCGCTGCCCTTCGACTGAAATCCGCAGCCGGCGACATGTGCGGCGGCGAGGAGCGGAAGTATTCCGCTTCCCATATCAATTTACGACCGCA
>SVGW01000029.1 GCA_015056125.1 Clostridiales bacterium
TTGAAATCGCCATGGATCTGCGCTGGTAGCTGATGAAGGAGCGCAAGCTCACCTACTACATCACCGCAGATATCCCCGAAAAGATGCAGATGCTGAAGCTGGATGCGCTGCTTGCCCTGTTTGAAACCCTGGTGGCTCGGCCCTTCCGCTGCCGTCCTGTATATCTGGAAGGCGTTTGGGGCGGCTATTACATCCATCGCCTGCGCAACCTGCCCAAGGAAATGCGCAACTGCGCTTGGGTGTTTGATATGATTCCCCTGGAAGTGTCCATTGTGGCCAAGACCGATGAATTCGAATTTGAAGCCCCCTTCTTCACCTTCGTGCAGGCTATGGGCGAAACCCTGCTGGGCCATCAGGCCTTCACCGAATTCGGCGGCTATTTCCCCATCCGCTTCAACTACGACGATACCTTCAATTCTTCCGGCAACATGTCCATCCAGTGCCATCCCCATGAAGAATATGTGGTGAAGAATCACCGGGAATTCGGTCGTCAGGACGAAAGCTACTATGTATGCGTGGCTTCTCAGGGCGCGAAGACCTTCCTGGGCTTTGAAGAAGAAAACAGCTGCGAAGAATTCTTCAAGGAAGCCCGCCGCGTGGAGCATACCGGCGAAAAGATCGATTACGAGCATTATATCCATGCCGTTCCCTCTGTGCCCGGCACCCAGGTGATGATCCCCGCCGGCACCGTGCATGCTTCCGGCCGCAACCAGGTGATCCTGGAGATCGGCTCCCTGACGGTTGGCAGCTACACCTATAAGCTCTACGATTATCAGCGCATCGATCCTCAGACCGGTATCCCGCGTCCTATCCATCTGAAGATGGGTGCCGAGGTTATCCGCGGCGAGCGCACGGCTGAATGGGTGAATGAGAACCTGGTAAACCATGGCGGCATCGTGCGCCAGGGCGAAGGCTATCTGGAAAAGATTGTGGGCGAACACGACCTGCTCTACTTCTCTCTGCGCAATCTGGTGTTTGATAAGGAAATCACCGATAACACCGATGGCCTGTTCCATGTGCTTTCCCTGGTGGACGGCACCAAGGCCCGCGTAGAAAGCATCAAGGATCCCAGCAAGTATTACGAAATGAACTACATGGATATCGTGGTTATCCCCGCTTCCCTGGGCGAATATCGCATCGTGAATGAGGGCGTTGGCACCATGATTATCCATAAGACCCATCTGAAGAGGCACTAATTATGGAAAAAGCAAAAGTGGG
Source organism: Clostridiales bacterium (assembly GCA_015056125.1). Lineage (GTDB taxonomy): Bacteria > Bacillota > Clostridia > Christensenellales > Aristaeellaceae > RUG563. The sequence goes on from SVGW01000029.1 coordinate 1,219, forward strand.
CCTGTATCTTATTGGCGCCGGAAGGTTTAAGACCATCGGCGAAGGCACGGCCCGGGATAACTATACCGTCCGCAAGCAGAAGGAAGCGGAATGGATGGTTAAGGAAGCGTCGGAGAAATTCGACGTTTCCTTCCCCGGCGTGATCTATACCAAGGAAGATACTTATAAGGCAATTGACCAGTTCGTGGCGGACAAGGTGGATTGCGTGGTTGCTATCTACCTTTCCTGGACCGAGGACTTCTCCTGGAACCGGTTCCTGCGGGATATGCCGCCCGTTCCCATCCTCTATGCCCATCGCATGCGGGATGAAGTGAACCTGGGCGATACCCATGACGACGATGAATTCTGCGAATATCTGTGCTGCGGCGGTCTGGTTGGCGCCCTGCAGGGCTCCGGTGATAATAAGCGCTACAGCCGGGATATGTTTGAAACCACCATCGGCACCTGGAAGGAAGTGCTGGCGCGGGCTGAAAAGTATGCCAATGCTGCCCGGGTGCGCACCCATCTTCGCAAATCCAGCGTGGGCCTGCTTGCTTGCTATAACGAAGTGATGTGGTCCACTTATGTGGATCCCTATGACGTATTCATGAAGGTTGGCCCTGAGCTTCGCTTCATGTCCATCGCTGAGCTTTGTGATGAAATTGACAATGTGACGGTGGAAGAAGCGGAAGAAATGCTGAAGAGCCTTTCTGAGCGCTTCTATGTGAAGCCCGATGTGGACCACGATAAATTCCTGGCCTCCGTGCGCGCCACCATGGCCATGGAGCGGCTGGCTGAAAAATTTGGCGTGGAATTGCTGGTGCTCAATGATGTGGATAAGGTGCTCTACCAGAAGGTGGGCCTGCGTCCCGGTTTCTATCCCACCAGTGAAGGCGTGAAGACGGTGATCGTGCCCGAGGGTGATATGGGCGTGGGCTTTGCGAGCCTGATGCTGAAATTGCTCACCGGCAAGCACGTGAACATGATCGAGCCCTTCCATATCGACGTGCCCTCTGATACCTTTGAGGGCGGCCATGCCGGCCCCAACGATTATTCCGATTCCCGGGGCCAGACCCAGATTTCACGGGACGTGCGCTTTGCCAAGACTCCCTATAAGCATGCCGGCGCCCCCTTTGCGTGGCACGTATGGCCTGCCGGGATCAAGACTATGGTGCATATCTCCCAGGATGGTGACACCTTTAAGATGGTTGTTACCCTGGTGGAAGCCCTGGAAACCGTACCCCATCTGGCCACCTACTGCCACAGTCGGTTCCGCCCCGTGGGGCAGACCTGCAAGGAGCTGTTTGGAAAGCTGCTGAATATCGGCGTTACGCAGCATTATGCCATTGTGGAAGGCGATGTGACGGAAGAAATCCTGGATCTGGGCAAGATGCTGGGCTTCAACTGCCATCGGGTGTGATGATATGAGCAAGATGATTGCCCTGGATGTGGGCGGAACATTTGTAAAGCACGCCACGTTTGTGGATGGCAAGATTCTGGATGGGTCCCTGGGCCTTTTTCCCATCAATGAAAAGGGCGAAAGCGATGAAATCCTGAGCGCGATTCTTACTTTCCTGAAAGCTAATCCTGCGGAAGCTGTGTGCGTAAGCATTCCCGGCCCCATGGATTATCCCACTGGCACCAGCCAGATGAAGCATAAATTTGCTTCCCTGTTTGGCATTCCCATGAAGGCCTGGTTTGAAGAGCGCCTTCCCGGCACCCGGGTGGATTTTGTCCATGACGGTGTTGCCTTCCTGATTGGCGTATTGTACCTGAAGGAAGGAGAGGGTGCCAAGCGGCCCGCAGGCGTGATGCTGGGCACCGGCCTGGGCTTTGGCTATTCCAAGGATGGCAAGGTGCTGATCAATGAAAAGAACACGCCCGATTACCCCCTGTGGAATATGCCTTATCGGGATGGTATTGCGGAAGATTACATTTCTGCCCGTGCCATTCGCGCAAATTACCTCAAGGCCAGCGGCAATGCCCTGGACGTAAAGGAAATTGCCGATCAGGCCCGCAAGGGCGATGAGATTTCCATCAAGGTGCTCCATGATGCCGGGGAAGCCCTGGGCGAATTGATGCAGATTCGCAAAGAAGATGCGGGCATCGACCGGGTAATCCTGGGCGGCCAGATTGCCAAGGCAGCCGATCTTTTCCTGCCCGCCGCCAAGGAAAAAACGGATGTGGAATTCAAGGTGACGGCTTATCTGGATAACGCCGCCCTCTATGGCACCTATGCCTATTCCGTTTACGGGCGTGATCTGGTGCAGGTCGTTACCGCTTGATCGTTCAATAAACAAACCGGCTGAAGATTCTTCTTCGGCCGGTTTTTGCATCAAAAAAGACCGCTTTTTCAGCGGCCTTTTTATCTTTTGCATTATTTATACTGTGCGTAGGCCATTTCCATCACCTTGGTGAGGCGAAGGGCCACATCAATGCCGAAAATTTCAGGAATATCTTCCGCCTGATCAGCCAGAGCCCACTGCACGATGGGAGAGGGCAAGCGATCGGGTAATTTCTCCACGTTTACCCAATTATAATCCGTTTCCGCACAGGCGTAGGATACTTCCTGGTTCCGCTGGAGCAGGCTGCCTTCGGTGCCGCCCAGTTCAATGGTAAAGGGATATTTGCAGGAAACGAAGCTGGTTTCGGATACACCGATGGCGCCATTTTTGAAGCGAAGCAGGCTGACGGCGTTATCTTCCACTCCATGGCCAGTCATTTCTGTGAAAGCGGACTGCACTTCCACAGGGGTATCATTCATGATGGCGCAAAGGAGATACATGGGATGGGCGCCAAGATCGATCATAGCGCCGCCGCCGCAAGCGACAGGATCATAGAAATGAGGGGGCAACCAATTGCCGGTGGCGCCGTTGTGGGCCTTGCGCACCCTGGCATAATTGATCTGGCCCAGCTTGCCCTCCAAGGCGGCAGCCAGGGAAAACTGGGTGCCGGGCTCGCTGAAATGGGGATAGGAGATGGCAAAGCGGGTGTTATTTTTCAGCACCGCTTCCTTCACTTTCGCTGCCTCTTCACTGGTGAGGGCCAGTACTTTTTCAGTGAATACGGCCTTGCCCGCTTCGCAGGCGCGAATGATAAGATTGGTGTGTTCATTGGTGGCGTTGCAAATTACCACGCCCTCAATCGTGCTGTCGGCAAGAATTTCTTCGATGGAGGCATAGGCACAGCCCAGCTCTTCGGCCCAGGCCTTGCCTTGAGCTTCATCGGCATCCCATACTTTTGTGACCTGGCAATCTTCCAGGGCATTGATTTCCCTGGCATATCCCGGGGCGTGCACATGCCATTTGCCCAGCATTGCGAAATTTTTCATGATATTTTCTCCTTTCTTTTTTATCGGTGCACCAATATGGAACAAATTTCAAAAGGACGAAGCTGCAGCTTCACCTGATTATGATCAAGGCTGAGGGCCTCCTGCTCTTCTTCCAGCAGGTTTACCCGGGCGGCTTTGGAAGCACCGGGCAGGGTGAGCGTGCAGGCAGCCGGAACGCCTTCGCATTCATACAGGCGCAGCACATAGGCATTTTCTCCCGATTCGGCGCATTTCACCGTTTCGCAGATCACATGATCGCAATCCAGGGTGAAAAGGGAGGGAAGATCGCAGCGGCCCTTGGCATGAATCAGAGGCAGATTCAGCTTATAAGCGGGTGCGATTACATTTTCGGTGGAGAAGGGGCCGATATGAGGAAGCAGAGTATAGCTCATTTCATGAATGCCCGCATCGCCCCGGGGATCGGGCCGGCAGCCGCTATGCATCAAAGTGAGCCTCAAATCAGTGCCGCAGGCAGAAATGCCGTATTTGCAATCGTTCAGAATGGCCACGCCGCCCCTGCTATCGGACAGATCGCTCCACTTGTGATTGACCACTTCAAATTTGGCAGTATCAAGAGAAGTATTCCGGGTGGTGGGCCGTTCCATGAAGCCAAACTGGATTTCATTTTTCACCTGGCTGGCTTTCACATCTACGTCAAAACCCACCTTGAGCAGATAGTGCTTATCCTGCCAATCTACCCTCATATGATATCCAACGCCCCGGGAGGCAGCGTAGAACACCGTATCCACCGTGGCGGTGGAGCGGGGAGAAAGGGCATAGACGGAACGGATGCGCAGGGAAACGGGGCCCTGAGAAGCCACTTCCCGGGAGAGCAGGGTACGTACAGGCGTCATCTTCATTTCCTGAGAGGGGGCGATTTCCCAGTTGTCATAGGCATCAGGCATATTTTCGCCCATCCACAAAGTGCCCAGAGGCTCGCCGCCCATACGCCGGTATTCCCGCCCGGTTTCTTTTTCTACCAGGGAAGAAATATAGCCGCAGGAATCGAAGCGCACGCGATAGAAGGGGGTTTCCAATTGGCTTTTGTCATATTGGAAGGGAGAAGCATTCGGCGCAGCTTCGCCGATGCTGTATGCAGCAGCGCCATAAGAAGGCACACACAGCCCGGAAACAGAAGTACGCTCACGGCCCATCACATCCGTGTAGGGTTGGCAGGTAGCGCCGGCCACCGAAATTGTTCCTTCTGCTTCCAGCACGTCGCTTTCCTTCCAGGGGAAGGAGGTGGGATTGATGAAGGAATGGGTATCCGGGCTTTCTGCGCCCAGATACTTTTTTGTTTCCGCACTGATTTCACAGAGCAAATCATTCATTTCCTGGATGGCTGTGTCATTCACTTCCTGAATGGAGGAGCCGGGCAGGATATCGTGGAACTGATTTTTCAAAAGCACCTTATACAGCCGTTCAGTTTCCGGATTCATTTCTTTTCCGGAGGCAGCATTCAGGAATTCCAGGTTATGGAGCGCATGTTCCGCCTTACGGTTGTTGCGCTTGATATCATGGATACTTGTGAGGGTGCCCCGGTGGAATTCCAGATACAGTTCGCCATCATATACGGGAAGATCATCTTTTTTCTCTTCCAGCTCCTGCATAAAACGGCTGACAGACATGGGCCGAACCTTGGGCATTCCGGGCAAATCCTTGATCCGCTTCAGATTTTCCAGCATGCCGTAGGTGGGGCCGCCTCCGCCATCGCCAAAGCCATAGGCCAGTAGCTTGCAGTCGCTGGTGGTTTTATCGGTGATGCTTTCAATGGCGGTATTGACTTCTTTTACATCCGGGGGCCGATGCATGAGATTCAGGTGGGTAAACACTTCACTGCCGTCCAGGCCCTTCCAGATGAAGCTGTCTGCCCCCATGGTGTTCAGATCGTTCCAGGAGATCTTGGTGGTGTAGAAATATTTCACGCCGCTTTGTCGCATAATCTGGGGAATGGCGGCGTTATAGCCGAAGGTATCGGGAAGCCAGAAGGAATCGGAAAGATAGCCCAGCTTTTCCTTCGTATACTTTTGTCCGTAGAAGAACTGGCGCACCATGGCTTCTGAGCCCGTCATGTTGCAATCGCATTCCACCCATACGCCGCCGTTGGGCTCATACCGGCCCTCAGCCACCCGGCGCATGATGCCCTCAAAAATGGCAGGGTAGTATGTTTCCATCCACCAAAGGTGCAGGGCGGAGGACTGGATGAAATTATAATCAGGATAGCGATCCATCAGGCTCAGGGCCTGGGAATAGGTGCGGGCGCATTTGCGGATGGTTTCATTCACCGGCCAGAGCCAGGCAGTATCCATATGCGAATGACCTACCACGCCCACCATACCCCGGGAACCGTCGTATTCACAAGGCCGCTTTTCCAGGGCTTCTGCCAGGATTGCGCATACATTCTCTGCGCTCTCGTGGATTTCTTCCATAGTATGGCGCAGAGGATCCTGGATGAAATGGGGGAATGCCTTTTTCAGTGTCCGGATGGCCTTGCCATGCATGAAATTATCTTTGGGCAGATGGGCCAATTGCAGCACGATCAAAAGGTCAAAAACCAATTGATTGATCTTTTCATCCATCACGCATATATCGATGCCGGAAAATACATGCTGAAATTGCCCGTTATCCGGGCAATTGCGTTGTTGCTCTTCCTGGACACAGATATCCACGCCGGAAGAATTTGAATCTTCTGCCCGGTCTCTTCCGTAATTTTCATAGGGCTGGGTGCCGGGAAAGTAGTGCCCGGCATAGCATTCCAATGCCATCCGATGACGAAGAGGACTGGCACAGGATGACACAAAAAGCGCCGAATGCCAGCCGCCGATGAATTGATGCTTGGAATTGATGAGCCCGCAGGGGACGCCATCCCGGAAGCAAAGAATTTCTGTGGCTCCGGTATGAGGAATGAGCCAGATTTGCTTTCCGGCCCAGTCCTGTGCAAGCTCCACATCAAAGCAGAGCCATAAATTTTCCCATTCGCTGCCCCAGGTATCTCCTTCCCGGATAGTGAAGAGATTGGAAGAGGGGGGCGTGCGCAGATGCTCTTTGGTTTTGAGAGCCTGTGCATGGGAAATGAGCTTTATAGGCACAAAAATTTGCTGCGCATAGACGTTCATCGCCAGATCGTACTGTTTCAGTAGCTTTTCTGTATACTTTTCGTAATTCATAAAAAGGCTCCTATTTCAGGTTTTTGCGCCTATGCGCAGCGGGGATCAGAAGAAATTACTTATTGAAATATACGGGTTCGCCGGTCTTGGCGGAAGTGTAGATGGCTTCCAGAATTTCGCTGACCACGCAGGCCTGCTCGGGCAGCACGGTGGGATTGGTATCGTTTTCGATGGCGTCCAGCCACTGACGCTGCTCGGTGATCTGGGGGGTTTCCTTCACGCCGTCATAGAAGGCCACGCCGCCGGCGCTCAGATCGGGCACCACGGTGATCAGGCGATCAAATTCGCCCTTGTTGATTACCACGTCATTGCTCTTGAGCATGGCGCCGGCCTTGCTTCCGCACAGGCGGCAGCTGCCTTCCTGGATGGGTTCGTCAGTATTCAGGGCCCAGGTGGCGTCCAGGGTGATGGTGGCGCCGTTTTCCATGACGATGAAGCCAAAGGCAGCGTCTTCCAGGGTCTTATTTTCATCGGGACCCCAGCCGCCCCAGGGATTGCCGCATTCAGGATTTTCCACCTTCTTATAGCGGGTGCCAACCACCATGCGGGGCTTGTAGTTGTTCATGAGGTAGAGGGTCACGTCCAGAGAGTGGGTGCCGATATCGATGAGGGGACCGCCACCCTGCTCATATTCATTGAGGAACACGCCCCAGTTGGGAGTGCCGCGGCGGCGGATGGCAAAGGCCTTGGCGTAGTAAATTTCGCCCAGGTCGCCCCGCTCGATCACGCTCTTCAAATACTTGCTGGCGGCCTTCTGGCGATGCTGATAGCCGATGGTGAGCTTCTTGCCCGTTTCCTTGGCGGCTTCCACCATGCGGCGGGCATCGGCAGCGGTTTTGGCCATGGGCTTTTCGCACATTACGTGCTTGCCGGCATGCAAGGCGTCAATGGAGATATCCGCGTGGCTGCGGTTGGGGGTGAGCACATAGCATACATCGATGGTTTCGTCCTTGAGCAGTTCTTTGTAATCGGTGTACACCTTGGCATCGGGGGTGCCGTATTCCTTGGCGGCCTTTTCGGCGCGCTCGGGGATCAGGTCGCAAAAGGCCACGATATCGGTACGATTCAGAGCCTTGAGGGAGGGGAGATGCTTGCCGTTGGCGATACCGCCACAGCCGATAATGCCCAGTCTCAGTCGTTTCATTGCTGATATTCCTCCTGTAATTTGCGTTTTTTTATTTGAAAACGGCATTGGCCGATTTTCACTGATTCCAAGGGTTGGGAATGAAATCTCCGCCCCGGCACCATTTAAGATAGCGCAGGGCGTGCATTTGCCCCGTCATTTCCTTTTCGCCCATGAACAGGGGATCGTGATAGCCTTCAATGCTCAGGCAGCCCTCATAGCCCGCCTGCTGCAGAATTTCAAAAATCTTGCGCCAGTCTGTATCTCCCAGGCCGGGAAAGCGGGAAAACACAAAAGGCTTTTGCCCGGTCACGCCTTCTTCTTTGATCAGATTCCAGTTGATAGAGGCGTCCTTGCCGTGCACGTGCACGATTTTTCCCACATACTTTTGCAGATTGGCAATAGGATCAATGAGCTGATACATTTGATGGGCGGGCTCCCATTCCAGGCCCAGAGCAGGGGTGTCCACCGCGTCAAACATCATATCCCACGCCCGGGGATTGAAGCCGATATTGCAGGTGGTTTTCTTCCAGGTGCCGCTCATGGGGCAATTTTCAATGGCCAACCGCACGCCTTTATCCTCTGCATGGCGCGTAAGCTCTCCGAACACTTTTTTGAACTGGGGCAGGGCCGCTTCCACGGGTTCGCCTTCCATGGCGCCGGCGAAAGTGGAAACGGTTTTGGTGTGGAAGCTTTCCGCCAGGTCAATGCATTCGTGGAGCTGCCGGACGGCGTCTTCATTTTGGAGGGGATTATTGTAAAAGCCCAGAGAAGAAATTTCAATGCCGGTGCCGTCCAGAATTTCATTCACCTTGGGGAAGAAATCATGGAGCCGAATATCCCCCAGCGTCATGTGGAAATTAATGGAGAAGCACTCAAAGCCTTTGTCCTTGAGCACGGGAACCCAGGAAAGGAAATTCCGCCCGGGGATACAGGTGCCAACCTTGATGGGTTGATCCATATATTTTCCTCCTTTTTTCCGTTCCGGCAGGATGCTGGAATGAAAATATAAATTTTTTGATTTTCAAAATGAGTATAGCATATTCTTCCGTGAAATGATATAATGATTTTGTTTTAAAATATCAAATTTCTGCCGAGGTGATCAAATGCAGTATATACTGGAAAAGGAAGATCCCATCCGGGATATGGGAGGGTTATGCGAATGCTTTTTATCCCATAATCCGGGAAACTGCAAGGTAGCCACCGGGCATCTGCACAGGCATTTTGAATTGCTGTATTGCCTGGAGGGCAATTATGAGGTGATGCTGGAAAATAAGCCGAGCGTTCTGCATCAAGGCGATGCTGTGCTGATTCATCCCATGGAGCCCCATCCCACCCGGGCGCTCAGCGAAGGGGAAAATTGCTATCTGGTGTTAAAATTCACTCCGGAAGCGCTGTATTCTGCCAATCATCCCCTGTATGAGATGAAGTATATTTTTCCTTATTTGCATTTTGCACGCCAGCGCACGTATCTTTATTCCAAAGATCGCTTGGAAGGGAGCGGCATGGAGGAATTGCTGCTTCGCATTTTGAAGGAGAGAAGGGAAGAAGGATATGGCTATGAAATGGCCGTGCGGGCGGATATCAGCCGGGTGCTTTTATGGTTTATCCGCGCCTGGCATGATTCCAGCGATATGGACGTGATCGATGAAAGGACATTGAAACGGCTGCAAAAAGCGCTTTCCTATATTGAAGCGCATATGGAGGAAGCCTTGACCGTTCAGGATGTGGCGGAGCATTTGGGCATGGGCGTATCCACTTTTTCCCGCTTTTTTGCCAAAGCGGCAGGCAGCTCCTTTCCTGCCTATGTGCGCTCCCTCCGGCTCAGCCGGGCCATGGCCATGCTGGTGGAAAGCAATAAATCCGTTACCGATATTGCCATGGAATGCGGGTTTAACACATCGAGCTATCTGATTTTGTGCTTTCGGAAGCAATACCGTCTCACGCCGGCCCAGTTTCGCTCCATCTACGCGCCCCAGCATGGATGAAAACAATGATTTTACATAGAATTAACATTTGTTTTATTTGTACTTGATGGAATAACGATAGTATAAATCATGTATGTGGAGAAAGCGAGGAGCTTTAAAAATGATTTATTGCCTGGAGGATGACAGCGCCATCCGGGAATTGGTGGTATACACATTAAATGGCGTTGGCCTGGAGGCTTGCGGATTTGAAAGACCCAGCGAATTCTGGGAAGCGCTGCAGCAGGAAAAGCCTCAGCTGCTTTTGCTGGATTTGATGCTGCCTCAGGAGGATGGGCTGAGTATTCTGAAAAAGCTGCGCGCCTCCGCAGCTACCAGAAATCTCCCCGTGATCCTGCTCACCGCCAAGGGCACGGAATATGACAAGGTGAAGGGGCTGGATGCCGGTGCGGATGATTATGTAACCAAGCCCTTTGGCATGATGGAGCTGGTGGCCCGGGTGAAGGCGCTTTTAAGAAGAGCAGGAGATGCAGGCGGGCGGGAAGCGCAGGCATATGCCATGGATTCTCTGCGCTTGGATGTGGCCCGGCATGAAGTGAAGGTAAACGGCCAGGAAATTACGCTCACTCTAAAGGAATTTGAGGTGCTCTGCCTGCTGATGGAAAACCGGGGCCTTGTGATGACTCGGGATAAGATACTGGATCATGTGTGGGGCTATCGCTTTGATGGGGAAAGCCGCACGGTGGATGTGCACATCCGCACGCTGAGGCAGAAACTGGGGGAAGCCGGCGCCTTGATTGAAACGGTACGGGGCGTTGGCTATAAAATCGGAGGGGATGCATGAAAAAACGCATATTTGCCAGCGTATTTTTTGTATCACTGCTGGTGGCGATGTGCTGCATTGCTTTGGTGATGAGCGTGCTGTACGGCCATTATTCCCAGCAACAATTGAACAACCGTAAAGAAGCGCTTGCTTTTTTATCGCCCGGAACGGAAATGGGCGGGGCGGATTTTCTTGCCGCTTTGCCCCGGGGAGAAATGCGGCTGCTGCTGATTGGCAGCGAGGGGGAAATTCTCCACGATAGCCATGGAGAGGACACGCTGCCATCCTGGCCCAGGGAAAGCGGGGAAAATTTTGAAACGGGCAGCTGGGTGGAAAGAACGGTCTTTTTATCCCAAAACCTTTCAAATGGCTCTGTTTTGTGGGGCGTATTTCGCCGGTATACCTGGGCGTCGCTGCTTTTGAATATGCTTCAGCCGCTTACCATTCTCTTTGGAGCGGTCACGTTCCTTTCCGGAATGCTGGCGATGTGGATTTCCGAGAAAATCGCCCGGCCGGTGGATGAAATTGATTTGATGCATCCCGATCAGGTGGACGCTTATGAGGAATTGACCCCGCTTCTTCACCGCTTGGCGGCCCAGAATAAAGAAATTAACGGGCGTATGGAGGAGTTGACCCGGCAGCAGGAGGAATTTACGCTGATTACCGGGGCCATGCAGGAAGGCCTGATCGTGATTGGCAGCCGGGGCGATATTTTAAGCTGCAATGGCAGCGCGCTTTTGCTCCTTGGGATGGAGCAGGCACAGCCGGGGGAAAGCGTATTTTCACTGAACGGAAAAGAAGAATTTAGGGAAACGGTGGAAGCGGCGCTGAAGGGGGAGCCCAGGGAAATTACCCTGCATATCCGGGGCCGCGCCTGCGCTTTAATGGCCAGTCCGGCAGGAGAAGGGGGCGCCATTCTGCTTTTGATGGATATTACCGAGAAAGAGGAGCGGGATAAATTCCGCCGTGAATTTACCGCCAATGTATCCCACGAATTAAAAACGCCCCTGACCAGTATTTCAGGCTATGCAGAGATCATTGAAAATGGCTTGGCGGCGCAGAAGGATATTCCCCGGTTTGCGGGGCAGATCCGCAAAGAATCCGCACGGCTGATGGCATTGGTGGGGGATATCATTCGTCTGTCCAGAATGGAGGAAAGCGCGGGCACCGCTCCCGTGCCGGTAGAATTGCTGCCTTTGATCCAGGAGGCTAAAAACGCCCTTGCTCATGCCGCGAAAGAAAAGCAGATTGATATCCGGGCAGAGGGCGCGGATGTATCGGTTCCAGGAGATCGGGAAATGCTGTATGAGATGGTACTCAATCTCATGGATAATGCGGTGAAATACAATCATTCCGGGGGCCGCGTGCGGGCTTTTGTGCAGGAAGAAAAAGAGGGCGTGGTGCTCAGGGTTGCAGATACAGGCGTGGGCATTCCGGATGCGGAAAAGGAGCGGGTATTTGAGCGATTTTATCGGGTGGATAAAAGCCGCTCCCGCCAGGTGGGCGGCACTGGGCTGGGGCTGTCCATTGTAAAGCATGCGGCCCTGCGGCATAATGCCAGAGTATTTATTACAGATACACCGGGAGGGGGGACCACCGTTACCGTGATTTTTCCACACTGAATATGGCAAAAGTGTGAAAGCAAGGGAGGGAATGATTGACTTTCATTCCAAAATCGGCTATGATAAGTTTCGATAGGGGAGTAATCAGCGCATAGCGCAGCAGCGCCAACATTCGGGATTTTTTCCTGGCTCTGCTTCAAATGATGAGACTTATCTGCCGGTTCCAGGTGGATAAGCCTCATTTTTATGACGAATACTTCTTTATAAAAGAGAAAGGAACGAATGGAACATGAAGGACTACCAGAAAACAACGCAGCAGGCGCTGCAGGATGCAGGGGTGCTCCCTGAGAGCGGCTTAAGCACCCAGGAAGCGCAGAAACGCCTGGAAAAGTGTGGGAAAAACAAGCTGGCAGAAGGCAAAAAAACGCCCTTGATCGTGCGCTTTTTCCAGCAGCTCACCGATCCCATGATCATTATTCTGCTGGTGGCCGCCGTGATTTCCGGCATTACCGCCTCTATCGAAGGGGAATCCATGGCAGATGTGATCATTATTCTGGCCGTGGTAATCGTCAATGCAGTATTGGGTGTGCTGCAGGAGAGCAAGGCGGAAAAGGCCATTGCTGCGCTGCAGGAAATTGCCGCCGCCACAAGCAAAGTGATCCGGGACGGCAAGCAGGTTTCCGTGCGCAGCGAAGATTTGGTGCCCGGTGATATCGTGATGCTCGAAGCCGGCGACAGCGTGCCGGCCGACGCCCGCATTATTGAATGCGCTTCCATGAAGGTGGAAGAAGCGGCCCTTACCGGTGAATCGGTGCCGGTCAATAAGATCGTGGACGCCCTGGAAGAAAAGGATGGCAAGCCCGTGCCCCTGGGCGATCGGAAAAACATGGTATACATGGGCTCCACCGTGGTATACGGTCGCGGCAAGGCCGTGGTGTGCCAGACGGGTATGGATACCGAAATGGGGAAGATCGCCGATGCCCTGGCCAACGCCAAGGAAGGCCAGACGCCCCTGCAGCTCAAGCTCAATCAGCTGAGCAAAATCCTCACCTATCTGGTGATCGGTATCTGCGCGGTAATTTTCGCCGTGGGCCTGCTGCGCAGGCAGCCGGTGCTTGATTCCTTTATGGTAGCCGTTTCTCTGGCTGTGGCTGCCATTCCTGAGGGCCTGGCCACCGTGGTGACCATCGTGCTTTCCATTGGCGTGACCAATATGAGCCGCCGCAGCGCGGTGATCCGCAAGCTCACCGCTGTGGAAACCCTGGGCTGCGCCCAGATCATTTGCTCCGATAAAACCGGTACCCTTACCCAGAATAAGATGACCGTGGTGCAGGCCAGCGATTGCGATGAAAAGCTTCTTGCCACCGCCATGGCGCTGAACTCCGACGCCCAGCTGGACGCCGAAAAGAAGGAAGCCGTGGGCGAGCCCACCGAATGCGCTCTGGTAAATTATGCTTATTCCTTGGGCCTGGATAAGAATGAACTGAAGGCTGCTCAGCCCAGGATCGGCGAAGCGCCCTTTGATTCCATGCGCAAGATGATGTCCACCGTGCATAAAATGCCGGACGGCTCCATCCTCCAGTACACCAAGGGCGCCCCGGATGAAGTGCTCAAGAATTGCACCAAGGCATTGCTAAACGGCCAGGAAGTGGCGCTTACCGATGAAATCCGTCGGCAGATTCTTTCTGATAATAAGGCCATGGCCGATAAGGCCCTGCGCGTACTCTGCGCCGCCCAGCGCAAGTGGGATAAAGAACCCGCCGATTATGAAGCGGCTACGTTGGAACAGGATCTTACCTATATCGGCCTCACCGGCATGATCGACCCTGTGCGTCCCGAAGTGAAGCCTGCTATTGAGGAATGCCGCGGCGCAGGCATCCGGCCCATCATGATCACCGGCGACCATCGGGATACCGCTGTGGCTATCGCCATGCAGTTGGGAATTATCACTTCTCCCGATCAGGCGATCACCGGCGCTCAGCTGGATGATATTTCCGATGAACAGCTGGAAGTGAATATTGAGAAATACTCTGTGTATGCCCGTGTGCAGCCTGAACACAAGGTGCGCATCGTGAATGCCTGGAAGAAGCGAGGCAAGATCACCGCTATGACCGGCGACGGCGTAAACGACGCTCCCTCCATCAAGAACGCCGATATTGGCGTGGGTATGGGCATCACCGGTACGGACGTAACCAAGAATGTGGCCGATATGGTGCTGGCGGATGATAACTTTGCCACCATCGTAACCGCCGTGGGCGAAGGCCGCAGGATCTATGATAATATCCGTAAGGCGATCCAGTTCCTGCTGGCGTCCAACCTGAGCGAAGTGCTCTCTATCTTCTTTGCTACGCTCCTTGGATTTACCATTTTGAAGCCCGTGCATCTGCTTTGGATCAATTTGATCACCGACTGCTTCCCCGCCCTGGCCCTTGGCATGGAAAAGGCGGAGAGGGATATTATGCAGCGCCAGCCCCGCGATCCCAAAGCCGGCATCTTTGCCGATGGCATGGGATTTGACGTAGTGCTCCAGGGCGTGACTGTGACTCTGATTACTTTGGCTGCTTATTTCATCGGTCATTTTATGGAGAGCGGTGTATGGGAAATTGCTGAAAGCGCCGATGGCATGACCATGGCTTTCCTTTCCCTGTCCATGACCGAAATTTTCCACTCCTTCAACATGCGCTCCCTGCATAAATCCATTTTCAAAATGAAGAGCCATAATAAATTCCTCTGGGGCGCGATGATCCTGTCCTTTGTACTCACCACGGCGGTGATTTACGTGCCCTTCCTGGCCAATGCCTTCGGCTTTGAAACCATCAGCTTGATGGAATATGCCGTAGCCATGCTGCTGGCGATGGCGATCATCCCCGTAGTGGAAATCGAAAAGATTTTCGAGCGCCGCCGCATGCGCAAAAAGGGCCTGGACGTGTAAGAATCAGAAGAAACCATAAAAAAGGACTGCCGAAAAATTGGCAGTCCTTTTTACATAGAAGAAGTTTACCAGCGGCCATTGAGCAGCTTTATTTTTTGATTGCTCTCTACCTGCCGAAATTCCCGGCGCAGAATTTCCAGGCAGCCCAGCATGGCAAAGAGCAGGCCCATCGCCACGTCCTTTATTACTTCGCCCCGTACTTCACTGTCTTCCCAGAGCAACGGGATGGTAGCGCGTAAAAACTCATCTTCGGGAATGGCCTTTTCCATGGGTCCAAGATTCTGAATCTCTTCCTGGTAGAAGGCGTGTAGCCCATAGATTTCGCAGGCTACGTTGCCAATAACCACGGCCAAAATTACGCAGATAATCAAGGCGGCGATTTTGAGCTTTCCCGGCTTTCCTCCCAGCAGCGCATAGCCCTTGGAAATGAGGAAGGCGATCAGCAGGCCTACGAGGCTGGCCATATAGCCCATAATGCCTACAATGGCCCAGGCAACGGCCCCCAGCAATGCACCCAGCAGCGCCCCCAGAACAGGGAGAATGGGGAAGGATGGACGGATATGCTTTTTCGCCTGTCCCAGCGAGGATAAAAGATTTTCTGCACAGTGGCTGTGCATGGGTACTACGGCATGGCCGGTCAGCAGCACAGGAAGGAATGTGGAATCATTTTCTTTGCCGCAGAATTCACATTCATAGGGCGCGGTGAGAGGCGCAACGGCAGGAAGCACCTCTTCAATGAAATTGCGGATGCATGGGAGCGTGCCTGGATTATCAAAGAAATTGACCTGTACCACGCTGCCGCCCTGGGCGAGCACCACGCCTGGGATGCCCTTTCCGCTGGGCATCAGGCGATATCTTTGATATTCGCCCACCTTTTCCAGAATCAAATCCGCTACCTGATCCGCTGCCTGCATATGATCGGGCAGTGCGCCCTCCTGAGGAGGCGGCGCATCCTCTGGAGCGTGATGGCAGCCAATGTATATGGAGAGTTGCTTGTATCCCATGCCTTCGCTGAAGGCTGCATAGCAACCTTTCAGCCAGCCGTGCGCAACGCCGCTTTCAACGATTAAGTCATATTCTAAGGCGAGTTTTTTGAGTCCTGATCCAATCATGCAGGCGTTTTCTCCTTTGTGCATTTTGGGAAAAGTATAAATGAATGATTTCGTTTCTGTCAATAGTGAATGAGAAATTGTTACATTTTTCCCGGAAAATGATAACCGTGCGCAGAGCACGGAAAAAACTTCCGTTAATTTAACGCTTTAGCTTGACAGAGCGATAAAATGTGTAGTATAATGCCATCTGCAACCCAGGAGAAATCCGGGGAAAGGGGAGAAACACCATGGAAAGAAACTGGACGGATGTGCTGCGCCGGGAAGAGAAAATCACTCTGGAGTTGCGGGCGCTGTATGAGCAATACGGATACCGGAAATATCGGATGGGAAAATTCGAAGAATACGAATTATATCTGGAAAACAAAAACTTTTTAAAGAGCAAGAATATTATCACATTTCATGATCTGGATGGGCGGGTGCTGGCCCTCAAGCCGGATGTTACTTTGTCCATCGCAAAAAACACTCATGCCACAGAGGCGTCCAGAGAAAAATTTTATTATCTGGAAAATGTGTATCGCCTGGATAAGCCCAGTGGAAGTTATCGGGAAATCAGCCAGTTGGGGCTGGAATATATCGGTAAGCTGGATGGCATTGCTTCTTATGAAGTGCTGTGCCTGGCCCGGAAAACACTGCGGGCCGTGAGCGAAAGCTACCGGATCCAATTATCCCATGTGGGCTTCCTTTTTTCCTTGCTGGATGGGCTGGGCATTGAAGGACCCCTTCGCCAGGAAATACTGGAATTCATCCGGGGCAAGCGGGTGCATGAAATGAAAGCAGGATTGGAAAGCGCTCAGGTGGCTCAGGCCGCCGTGCAGCTTCTCTTATCTGCGGCCGGGCTGTGCGGGGAATTTGCGGCCACCTTAAAGGCCGCCCGGACCATCGCCATCACCCAGTCCATGACCGATGCGTTAAATGAATTGGAAAGCGTGTATGCCTTGCTTCAAAAGACGGGTCAGGCAGAAAATATCCTCTTGGATTTTTCACTGGTGGGAGACAGCGATTATTACGGCGGGCTGATCTTTCAGGGCTATGTGCAGGGCATTCCCCGGGCACTGTTGGCCGGCGGCTACTATGGCAATCTGCTGAAAAAATTTGGCCGGGATCTGGACGCCATCGGCTTTGCGGTGTATCTCAATGAGCTGGATCTTTTATTCCGGGGCCAGAAGAAAATGGACGTGGACGCCCTGGTATTGTATCGGGAAAGCGACAGCTTTGAGCAAGTGATCCTTGCGGCGCAGAAGCTGATGGAACAGGGGCTTAGGGTGCGCATGGAACGGGAAAAGCCGGAGGAAATCAGCTGCCAATGTATCTACCGATTTTCGGAAAATGGCCTGAAGGAGGAATTGCATCATGCTTAATATTGCATTGCCAAAAGGCAGGCTGGGAGACCAGGTGCATGAAATATTCTCCAAAATCGGCTATGAATGCGCGGCCATTTATGAAAATGACCGCAGGCTGGTGCTGGAAAGCCCGGAAAACAATGTGCGGTATCTTCTGGTAAAGCCCTCTGATGTGGCCATCTATGTGGAATATGGTGCTGCAGATGTGGGCGTGGTGGGAAAGGATATTCTCCTGGACGCCAACCCGGATGTGTATGAACTGTTGGATCTTGGCATTGGCAAATGCCGCCTGGCAGTGGCCGGGCCGGAGGATTATGTGGAGGATCGGGACCGGGTGCTTCGGGTGGCCACCAAATTCCAGACGGTGACTAAAAAATATTATTCTTCTTTGAACCGGGAAATTGAAATCGTGAAGCTCAACGGTTCCATCGAATTGGCGCCTATTTTGGGATTGACGGATGTGATTGTGGATATCGTGGAATCGGGGAAGACGCTGAAGGAAAATCATCTCAAAGTGCTCCAGACCATCGTGCCTGTCAGCGCCCGATTGATTGCCAACCGATCCAGCTATTTATTTAAAAATGATCTGATCACCCAGATGGTAAAAAAGCTTGAGGAGGTATTGCACCAATGATGAAGATCATGCCGGTTGACCAGTTTCAACCTGAGGATTTTAAAACGCCTCCCATCCAGGCGGGCAATGAAATTGAAGCAGCGGTGGATGAAATTATCGCATGCGTCAGAGCAAAGGGCGATCAGGCGCTGATGGAATACGCCGCCCGATTTGACAAGGCTGAAATAAGCGCCGTGGAAGTAAGCGAAGAAGAAATCGAAGAAGCGTTCCGGGCCTGCGATGAGGGATTTTTGGATACCCTGCGTAAGGCCAAAGAAAATATCTGGGCCTTTCATGCCCATCAGGCCCGCAATTCCTTCACCGTAGCGGAAGAAAACGGAAAAGTATTGGGGCAGAGGATCATCCCCTTAAAGCGAGTGGGGCTGTATGTGCCAGGCGGCACGGCCAGCTATCCTTCCTCTGTGCTGATGAATGCTATTCCGCCCAAGATTGCAGGGGTAAAGGAAATCGTGATCACCACCCCACCCGGAAAGGACGGAAAAGTGGCCCCTGCCATCCTCTGTGCTGCCAAAATTGCCGGTGTAAATAAGATTATCAAATCAGGCGGTGCCCAGGCGGTGGCGGCTTTGGCCTATGGCACGGAATCGGTGCCCGCGGTGGATAAAATCGTAGGCCCCGGCAATGTATACGTGGCCACGGCCAAGCGTCGGGTATACGGCATTGTGGATATCGATATGATCGCCGGGCCCAGCGAAATTCTGGTATTGGCGGATGGAAAGAGCAATCCTGCCTATGTGGCGGCGGATCTGCTTTCTCAGGCGGAGCATGATCAATTGGCCTCTGCTATCCTGGTAACGGACAGCGAGGAATTGGCCAAAGCCGTGCAGGCGGAAGTGGAAAAGCAATTGAATAAACTGCCCCGGCAGGAAATTGCCCGGGCGTCCATTGAGAATAACGGCAAAATCATCGTAGCCCATGACTTGTATCAGGGCGTTGAAATCGCCAATCTCATCGCACCGGAGCATCTAGAAATTTGTGTGGACGAGCCTTTCAGTTATCTGGGCGCTATCGAAAGCGCGGGTTCTGTGTTCCTGGGCCGAAATGCTCCGGAAGCCCTGGGAGATTATTGGGCGGGCCCCAATCATACCCTGCCCACCAGCGGCACTGCCCGGTTCTCTTCCCCCCTTTCTGTGGATGATTTTGTGAAGAAATCCCAGTTCCTTTATTATTCCCGGGAAGCCTTGGAGCAGGCCAAGGATCATATCGTATCCTTTGCCAACAGAGAGGGGCTATCCGCCCATGCCAATTCCGTGGCCATCCGATTTGGAGAAGAATTATGAGCAGATTTTTAAGCAAGCGGCTGGCATCCTTAAAGGCCTACACGCCGGGGGAGCAGCCAAAGGTAGAAAACCTGATTAAGCTCAATACCAATGAAAGCCCCTTCCCGCCCGCGCCGGGGGTGGAAAAGGCGGTAAAGGAAGCGGCTGAAAAATTGCAGCTCTATTGCGATTTGACCGCAGGGGAACTGACCCGCCTGCTGGCGGAAACCATGAATGTATCGGAAAATCAGATCATCTGCGCCAATGGATCGGATGAAATTCTTGCCTTTGCTTTCCAGGCCTATGGGGAAAAGGGGCTGGCCTTTCCAGATATCACCTACGGATTTTATCCCGTGTGGGCTCAACTGTTTGGGTTGGATGCCCGAGTGATTCCCCTGAATGAGAATTTTGAAATCGAGCCGGCTAAGTACGGCAGCAATGACCGCACCCTGGTGATTGCCAATCCCAATGCACCCACCGGATTGGCATTGCCTCTTTCTGCCATCCGTGAAATGCTGATCTTAAACCCGGACCAGATCGTGATTGTGGATGAGGCATATGTGGATTTTGGAACGGAGAGTGCCATTGCCCTTTTGCCGGAATTTGATAATCTGCTGGTGGTGCGCACCTTTTCCAAATCTCGCCAGTTGGCCGGCGGGCGGCTGGGCTTTGCGGTGGGAAACCCCAGCCTGATTGCAGATTTGAATCGCATCCGTAATTCTTTTAATCCCTATAACGTAAATTCCATGACTCAGGCAGCCGGGGCGGCGGCGCTTCGGGATTATGCCTATTTTGAGGAATGCCGAAGGGAGATTATGAAAACCCGGGAATGGACCAAAGATCAGCTATTGCGGCTTGGGTTCAAGGTTCTTCCCTCCAGGGCCAATTTCCTCTTTGCTGCGCCGCCTGATATGGGGGGCAAGGAATATCTAGAGGCTCTGCGGAAGGAAAATATTCTGGTGCGCCATTTTGATGCGCCTCGCACGAAAGATTATGTGCGCATCACCATTGGCAGCAAAAGCCAGATGGAAAGGCTGATTGAAGTAACAAAGGGGCTGATCAAATGAGACAGGCGGCCATTGAACGAAAAACAAAGGAAACGGATATTTCTCTTGCGCTGAACCTGGATGGCACGGGCAAGGCGGCGATCGATTCCGGCTGCGGCTTTCTTGATCATATGCTGGAGTTGTTTGCCTACCACGGGCAAATCGATTTAACGATAAATTGCCAGGGCGATACCCAGGTGGATGATCACCACACCGTAGAGGATATCGGCATTGCCCTGGGCACGGCGGTGCTTCAGGCTTTGGGCGATAAAAAAGGCATCCTTCGTTATGGTAATTTTCTTTTGCCCATGGATGAAGCCCTGGTGCTTTGCGCCATCGATTTTTCCGGGCGGGATTATTTGGGCTATCAGGTGAATATTCCTGCGCAGAAGGTGGGCAATTTTGATACCGAATTGGTGCAGGAATTTATGCTGGCCTTTGTGCGCAATGCCAGGGCAACGCTTCATTTCCACCAGTTGGCCGGAAGCAACTCCCATCATATTATGGAAGCGATGTTCAAAGGCCTGGGAAAGGCCATGCGCCAGGCGATCGGCATCGATCCAGGCCGACCGGATGAAGCGCCGTCCTCCAAAGGCGTTTTGTAAGGAGCATAATTCATGATCGCAATTATTGATTACGGGGTGGGCAATCTCTATTCCCTCAGCCATTCCCTTTCCTTCCTGGGTATCGAAAATGAAATCACAAGGGAAGAAAAGGCCATTGAGCAGGCGGATCAAGTGATCCTGCCTGGGGTGGGCGCTTTTGGGGATGCCAGGAAAAGGCTTCAGGAAACCGGCATGGATAGGCTGGTGCTGAAAAAGGCGGCAGAAGGCACGCCGCTTTTAGGCATTTGCCTGGGCATGCAGTTGCTGTTTGAAAAAAGCTATGAATATGGGGAACATAAGGGGCTTTCCCTGATCCCAGGGGAAATTTGCCCCTTAAAGGATGATTTGCCTGGAGATTTGAAGGTGCCCCACATCGGCTGGAATGGATTGAAATTCCTTCGCGAAAGCCCCTTGACCAAGTATATTCAAGAAGGGGACAGTGTTTATTACGTGCATTCCTATTATGCGAAAGGGGTTGGGGATGCGCTGATTGCCGTATCGGAATACGGGGTGGAGGTGCCAGGGCTGGTGCAGAAGGGCAATGTATTTGGCGCCCAGTTCCATCCGGAAAAAAGCGGTCCAGTGGGATTAAAGATTCTCAAAGCATTCGGGGAGGTGGGCTCATGCTGATATTTCCGGCCATTGATTTAAGGGATGGGCATGTGGTGCGCCTTACCGAGGGGGATTATGACAGGATGACGGTGTATTCCCTGGAGCCGGAGGAGGCTGCTGCCGCGTTCCTGGCTGCAGGAGCGGAATATTTGCACGTGGTGGATTTGGATGCAGCCAAGGATGGGGGACAAAAGAATTTTTCCGTGATTTCCCGATTGGCAAAAAACAGCGGGCTCAAATTGGAAGTGGGCGGCGGCGCCCGGGATGAGGACAGCGTGAAGCGCTATCTGGACGCGGGCGTACAGCGGGTGATATTGGGCACCATGGCGGTGGAAAAGACGAAGCTGATGGAAACGCTGGCGGCCCGCTATCCGGGGCAGATTGCCGCCGGAGTAGACGCCAAGGATGGCCTGGTGGCCATTCACGGCTGGCGCACGGTGACGGATATCAACGCCTATGAATTTGTGGCCTCCCTCCCTTCCCGGGGCGTACATACGGTGATTTATACCGATATTGCCCGGGATGGAAAGTTGATGGGCCCCAATCTTCCCGCCTATGAAAAGCTCAATTCCATTGAAAATTTGGATGTGGTGGCTTCCGGCGGCGTATCGGCGCTAAAAGACGTGGAAGCGCTTAAAAAAACCGGTGTGCACGCCGCCATTATCGGCAAGGCCTTGTATGCCGGGAAAATCGATCTGAAAGAGGCGCTTACCGTTGCCCGGGGAGGAATGAGGGTATGATCGCCAAAAGAATCATTCCCTGCCTGGACGTGAAAAATGGCCGGGTGGTAAAGGGCGTAAACTTTCAGGGCATTCAGGATGTGGCAGACCCAGTGGATATGGCCAGATATTACAACGATATCGGGGCGGATGAATTGGTGTTTTACGATATCACCGCCTCCCATGAAGGCCGGGGCCTGTTTACGGATATATTGAAGCGCACGGCGGCGGAAGTATTCATTCCCCTTACGGTGGGCGGCGGTATCAATGAAGTATCTGATTTTGAACGGGTGCTTGCTTGCGGGGCGGATAAGGTGAGCGTCAATTCCGGAGCCATTCGGAATCCTTCCCTCATTGACCGGGCTGCCAGGCGCTACGGCGATCAGTGCGTGGTGCTTTCAATGGATGTGAAAAGGGTGAACGGCCAATTTCATATCTTTGCCAAGGGCGGCCGGGAGGATACGGGCATCGATGCCTTGGAATGGGCTTATGCAGGCCAGGAAAGGGGCGCGGGGGAGCTGGTGGTAAACAGCATGGATACCGATGGGGTGAAAAAGGGATTTGACCTGGAATTGCTATCGGAAATCGCCAAGCGGGTATCTATTCCCATTATTGCTTCCGGAGGCGCCGGCTGCAAGGAGGATTTTAAGGCCCTTTTTGAATCGGTGCCCAAGGTGGATGCCGGGCTGGCTGCCTCGATCTTTCACCGAAAGGAAGTGCCCCTTCCGGTGCTGAAAAAATATCTGGCGGAAGAAAAGATTCCCATGCGCATTCTTAGGGAGGAATAAAAAATGAATTTGGATCAGCTGAAATTTGATGAAAAGGGCCTGATTCCCGCAGTGGTGCAGGATTATTATTCCAAAAAGGTGCTGACGGTGGCCTACATGAACCGGGAATCTTTGGAAATTTCTATGAAGGAAGGGCGCACCTGCTTCTATTCCCGTTCCCGCCAGGAATTATGGCGCAAGGGGGAAACCTCTGGCAACACCCAAGAGATCGTTTCCATTCGGGCAGACTGCGATATGGATGCGCTGGTGGTGGAAGTGATCAAGAAGGGACCTGCCTGCCATACGGGGGAGGAAAGCTGCTTTTTCCAGGATATTTACCAAAGCGAAGATCATCCCTCCTTTTCGATGGACGCGCTTTATGCGCTGCTGAAAGGCAGAAAATGGCACCCCAAAGAAGGCTCCTATACCACGTATCTTTTTGAAAAAGGCGTGGATAAGATTCTCAAAAAGGTAGGAGAAGAGTGCACGGAAGTGATTATCGGCGGCAAGGGCGGCGATAAGAAGGAAACGATTTTTGAAATCGCCGATCTCTACTATCATGTGATGGTGCTGATGGTGGAAATGGGGATCACTCCGGCCGAAGTATTTGCTCAATTGGCCAGCCGGCATGTGGTGGATCACAAGGTGAAGCAGGAAAAGATGCAGTAAATGGCGGGATTTGGATGAATTTCGTTTCCTTATACAATTTGCAAAATGGCTGTTCATCCCCAACAGGAGGCGAACAGCCATTTTTGTATTCCTTTTTTATTGCGGATCTTTATTATTTTTTTTGCCAGTGAGCCCGCCGGTCATTTCTTGGAAGGTGCGCTTGAAATGATGAGCTGCGTCTTTGGCGCGCCCCGTGGATGCAAAGGCGAAAATTGCCGCGCCGATTACAAAGGCTAAAATCAGCCAAAAAATTCCGCTCCATCCCCCCTTGTTTTCCTGCACTGCCGCTTTGCTTTCGGCCCCTGCTGCGCCTTTTACACCGCCATAGAGGGTTTTATTCATCACATCTGCCATGTATCCGGTGGAAGCGAGCACGTCTTCTTTATGGTTTGTGTAGGTGCCAAATTCCAGCAGCACGGATTGACTCATCAAATCCTGGTTATAGCTCCCTTTTCCTATGTAAATATCCTTGATCAGCCCGGGATAAATTTCATCGGCCACTGCCTTGATTTGGGCGGCAAATTCCTTATTGGCGTCCGCGTTCTGATTGGAGCGCCCCACCAGCAGCCGCACCATGGTGGTATCCTCGCCCTCAACCTCGCTTTCGTAGGATTCTGGGTCGGGGATGCCATCCCTATGGATATCCATCACAGCATCCACCCCTTCCTCAATCAGAGAGGCAGCAGTGGCCCGGCTGCGCCGATAGGCTCCGGCATCGTGGGGATGGTGGGTTTCATCACTGTAATACACGGTGATGCCTTGCTGTTCCAGGGCGCTTTTAAAGGTTTCAGCTACGTCATAAATGCCGCCCCGTTCTTCATCGCTGGTGACGCCATCGGTAGGCTTATAGCTTTCATCGCTATGGGTGCAGTAGAGGGCCACGGCCCGGCGCTGGGCGGATACGGGCTGGGTGCTTTCAAAAAGCCAGCTCACGTCGGGAAGCTGGAAAGTACCCAAAGAAACAGCGGTAGCCGTTTGGTTTTCCGGATCCACCGTTTGAATGCGGAAATGCCGGTTATCCCCGGAAATATATTCATCCCCTGCATCGGGTACACCGGCGTAGTGGGTGAGAAGCTTTCCGGAAGCATCCACAATGCGATATACGCTTTCCGGGCTTTCCTCATCGGCCAGGGAAAGAACGGGGAAGAACAGCAGAAGAAGAAACCATGCGATCAGAAGATATTTTTTCATTATCGTTTATCTTCCTTTCTCACTGGCGTGGCAATGGGATCATGATTCACGCGCTCCCCAGGGCGGGCCATGCGCTCGATGATTTCCCCGATGAATTCGCAAAGAAGCACGGCAAGAAGCCCTGAAATGACGATTGCATCCATGGCGCCCGCGCCGCCCAGGATCAGCGACTGATCGATGCCTTGCGCCCAATTGATCAGGGCCACTGCAATATCGGCCAGCACCACGCCCAGCACGCCGCAGATGAACGCAGCACGCCGGGATCGGCCCAGCACATAGGCCAAAATGCCGCCCACGATACCGTATACATAATTGGGATCGATGAAAATTTCCTCCGGCTCATTGGGCATCACCCGGCTGAGCAAAAATACAATGCCGCCAGTGATGACGCTGCCAATCAGGGCGCGTATCACTTCTTTTTTTGTGTCCGTTTGAATCAGCAGCCATACGCATACACCCAAAGGAACCAATGCGCCGCCAATATTGAAAGCCACCCTTCCGATTCTGATATCCGGGATCAGGCCGCCAAAGAAAATGGCGGCGGCAATGAGAAGAGCAGCCCGGTCGGTCAATTGCATTTTATCCAGCACCCGCTGGGCCACGCCAAAGAGAATCAACACCGATACAGCGGCCAGCAAAATCAGCCCAATGGACATGGGATTATTCCCTCCTTTTTCATGGGCGGTGATTTCACCTGCCCTTTCCATTCCCTCCTAAGATTACCCGAAACAGCCTCGATTATGCTTTTTTGGCTGTACATCCCGGGGAAAAGGTGGTATAATCAAGAAGCATGGCCGGGAAAGGAGGAAGGGTTTTCCTTGATACAAGCCGTTATATTTGAATTAAACGGCGTGCTTGTGGATGTGGATCTTTGCCACAGGCGCGCATGGAAGCGGATGGCGAAGGAACAGGGCTTGCCCTTTGACGATCGCCTTAATGCCCGGATGCAGGGAATGAACGCCCAGCAGGGGCTGGATTTTATGCTCAATAAGGCAAGGAGAAATTATTCCTTGGGAGAAAAGCTTGCCCTGAGCGCCAGGAACCATGATTTATATTCCGATCATATTGCCTTGCTTACCCGGGAACAAATGCTCCCCGGTGCCCTGGATACCTTAAACGCCCTGAAAAAGCAGGGCGTGAAAAGGGCGGTGGAGGGATCGGATGAGAATATGAAGGGTATTCTAAAGCAGCTGGGGCTGAATGATTTATTGGATGCCGTTGTGGATGAAAATCAGTTTACCCATCAAAAGCCCGACCCCGAATCGCTGTTGCTGGCGGCAAAGAAGCTTGGCGTATCTCCGGATAGCTGCCTTGCGGTAGCAGATTCAATCAAGGGCGCGGAGGCCGCGCTGAAAGCAGGCATGAAGGTATTGGCCATCGGGAATGCAGCCGCTTTCAATCAGGCAGCGCTCCGGGCAGAAACGCTTCATGAAATCGACCTTGCGGCCCTCATCGCCGCAGGAAACATTTAAATTTTATTTTAAGGAGGATCCCTATGCTCAAACTGGATGTGGCCCAGGCAGTGATCGCCGAAGCACTGAAAACGGGCGGCGATTTTGCCGAAATTTTCCTGGAAGACCGGTTGAACAATAACCTGTCCATGCTTTCCGGACGGGTGGAAAGCGTGAATAGCCGCCGCCTCCACGGCGCTGGTGTTCGCGTGTTTAACGGTGTTCAGGGCGTGTATGTGTACACCAACGATACCAGCCTGGAAGGCTTGCTTGCCTGTGCCAAGCGGGCTGCTTCCGCCGTAAAGGCCCAGAGCGGCTATGCTGCCAAGCCTCTTATGTGGCAGGAAACCCCCACCGTGCATTTTATCAAAGAAATGCCCGATCAGGTAAAGAGCCTAAGGAAGGTGGAAAAGCTCAAGGCCGCCCAGGCCGTGCTCAAAGAATACAATGAAATTGCTCAGGCCAGCGTGGGCTATATGGATAGCGTGCAGCGGGTGTGGATTGCCAATAGCGAAGGCCTGTTTACCTCCGATACCCGTGTGTACAGCCGCTTTATGGTGAATGCCATCGCCTCCAACGGCACTGAAAACCAGACCGGCTCCTGCTCTCCCGGCGCCATGCAGGGCTTTGAAATTTTTGATACCCGCATCGATCCGGAAAAGGTGGCCAGGGAAGCGGCCCAGCAGGCTGTGACCATGCTGCATGCCCCCATGTGCCCCGCCGGCGTGATGCCCGTGGTGATCGATAACGGCTTTGGCGGCGTAATTTTCCACGAAGCCTGCGGCCATTCCCTGGAAGCTACCTCCGTGGCCCCCGGCAACAGCGAATTTGCCGGGAAACTGGGACAGAAGATCGCTGCCGATTGCGTGACCGCCATTGACGATGGCACCATTGCCAATGAGTGGGGCTCTGAAAATATCGATGACGAAGGCACGCCTACTACCAAGCTGGTGCTGATTGAAAACGGCGTGCTGAAAAACTACATGATTGACAAGCTGAACGCCCGCCGCATGAATATGCCCATCACTGGCAGCGGTCGCCGCCAGGGCTACATGTATGCCCCCACCTCCCGTATGCGCAATACCTATATCGCCGCCGGCAATGATGACAATGATGAAATCATCGCTACCATGGGCGACGGCCTCTATGCCAAATCCATGGGCGGCGGCTCTGTGGAGCCTTCCACCGGCAAATTCAACTTCAACGTAAGCGAGGGCTACCTGGTAAAGGATGGCAAGATCGTTCATCCCGTGCGCGGCGCTTCCCTGATTGGCCGAGGCAGCGAAATTTTGCTCAAGATCGACCGGGTGGGCAAGGATATGCAGATGGCCCAGGGTATGTGCGGCTCCATGAGCGGCTCCGTGCCCACCAATGTAGGTCAGCCTATGATCCGGGTCAGCTCCATGACCGTTGGCGGACGCTGAGAGAAGGAGGAAAAAGAACATGACCATCGATCAATTCATTCAGGCCTTATTGGATGAAGCCAAGAAAGCGGGCATTGAAGCGGCGGAAATTTATCTTTCCTCCGGCGATAGCTTCCGCGCCATGTGCCAGCAGGGCGAAATTAACAATTATACCGTCAACAGCACCCGGGGCCTGTCCCTGCGCGGGCTGTATCAGGGCAAGATGGGCTATGCCGCTACGGAAGCCTTTGATGAAGATGCGGTTTCCCAGCTGGTGGCCGCTGTAAAGGAAAGCGCAGAGCTCACGGAAGATGATGACGTGCAGGAAATCTACAAGGGCGATGAAAAATATCCCCAAGTGGATAACTATAATCCCGCGCTGGATCAGGTGGATGAAGCGCGCAAGCTGAATTTTGTGCTGGAACTGGAAAAGCAGGCCAAAGCCAAGGATCCCAGGATCAAGCAGCTGGCTTATGATATGATCTCCACCAGCAGCGCGGAGACCCGGATCGTAAACTCCTACGGCTTGGACCTGAAGCACAAGGATAACATTGCTTTCACCTTTATCAATGCCCTGGCCATGGAAAATGGCCGCGTGGCCACCGGCGGAGGCTTTGCCATCGACCGGGATTTTGAAAAGCTGAGCGTGGAAAAGATCGTGGATGAAGCGGTGGAAGAAGCCTTGTTTATGCTGACAGCTGCTCCCGTTCCCAGCGGCAATTACCGGGCCATCATCCATGCCAAGTGCATGCCCGATCTCCTGGGCGTGTTCAGCGGCGTATTCTCTGCCGAAGCAGCTCAGAAGGGGATGAGCCTGCTTATGGGCAAGGAAGGGGAAATGATTGCTTCCGAAGTAGTGACCCTGATGGATGATCCCCTGCTCCCTGGCGGCCTGGAATCCGCTCCCTTTGATGCGGAGGGCGTGGCTACCCGCACCAAGGCTGTCATCGAAAACGGCAAGCTGACCACCCTGCTCCATAACCTGAAAACCGCCAAGAAGGCGGGGGTCAAGACCACCGGCAACGCCGCCAAGGCGGGCTATGCTGGCGCAGTGAACGTGAGCCCCAGCAATTTCTACATCAAGCCCGGCGAAAAGACCCTGGAAGAAATGATGCAGGATATGGGCGATGGCCTGGTGATCACCGAAGTGAGCGGACTGCATTCCGGCGCCAACCCCATCAGCGGTGATTTCTCCCTGATCGCTCAGGGTTATACCGTGAAGGATGGCAAAAAGGACGCCGCCGTGGAGCAGATCACCGTGGCGGGCAACTTCTATCAGCTGCTGAAGAACA
Source organism: Clostridiales bacterium (assembly GCA_015056125.1). GTDB lineage: Bacteria > Bacillota > Clostridia > Christensenellales > Aristaeellaceae > RUG563. The sequence continues at coordinate 30,161 of SVGW01000029.1, forward strand.
TCCGCGTGGTGGGCAATGATCTTTGCTTCCCCGGCAGCGCGGTGGGCAGCCCCTCTGTGGATGTGGGCGAAATCGCGGTGGCTGGCAAGTAATTAAAATCCAAGCGTCCCCAGCCTTCTAATACGGGAGACTGGGGAATTTTTATTGATGCCTGGAATCAGTTTGGTTGGCACCATCGCTTTCGCAAATGGAAGGGAATCCGTGCATTGCAAAGCAATTAGGAGGATAATATCTGTGTATTTTTACGAGCTTCATTGCCACACCAGCGAAACCAGCCGCTGTGGCCGTTCCACTGCCCGGGAAATGGTGGAAGCTTACAAGGAAAAGGGCTTTACCGGCATGGTGATCACCGATCACTTTGTGAATGGCTATTCCTTCGCGGCGCTGCCTGAAACCTGGAAGGAAAAGATGGATGCTTTTGTGAAGGGCTATTATGCTGCCAAGGAGGCCGGGGATGAGATGGGCCTGAAAGTGTATTTCGGCTTTGAATATACTTTGGATCGGCCGGCAGGGGAGGATTATTTGGCTCTGGGCTTAAAGCCTGAGCATCTCTATAAGGAGTTTGTGGACTGCGACCAGTGGACGATTGAAGCGTTTATTGACCAGGTACATGCGCTTGGGGGCATTGTGGTGCGCGCCCATCCTTATCGGGTGGCTGATTACATGTCCAAGAAGGCGGAAGAACGCCCCGGCCTGAATATTGATGCGGTGGAAGTGTTTAATGGCGGAAATGCCAAAGAACTGTATAATTTGCAGGCGCTGGAAATGGCTCTGCGGGGGGGCAAGCCTATCGTAGCCGGGAGCGACACCCACGGGGTGGGTTCAACGGCCACTAACTATATTGGCTTTGAGGAGGACCCCGCGGATTACGCTGATTTTTGCCGACAGATCAAGGAAGGCAAGCTTTTCGTGGTGCACAAAAATAAAGATCAATAATGCATTCTATGAAAAAGCAGGAACGGAATTTTTCCGTTCCTGCTTCAGTTTGTCGAAAAAGTATTTTCGACAAACTGCGAATGGAAGTCAGCTAAAGCAGTCTTCCATTCGATCCATCACATTTACTGCAAAAATGGCTTTCCAGCCCTGTGAAAAGGGAT
>SVGW01000030.1 GCA_015056125.1 Clostridiales bacterium
GCGGCCGTAAATTGATATAGGAAGCGGAATACTTCCGCTCCTCGCCGCCGCACATGTCGCCGGCTGCGGATTTCAGTCGAAGGGCAGCGGCCCTTCGACGCATCCCAAGGGTTTTTTGACAGTCTGAGGGCTTGCATCGCAGCAAGCCCTTTTTCTTATTCATCCACTGAAATTTTCCGCTTATAGGATCGGGGCGTAGAATCGGGGATCAGCATCGCTCCGCAGGCCTTCTGATAAAAATCCGCCGGGCCCACCCATCCGATGATGGCGTAATTATAGCCCCGCTCATACATGGAATAAAGGCACCGAAGCAGCAGCGCTTTCCCGATTCCTTTTCCCCGCATATCCTTGCGCACCCCGGTAGGGCCAAAATAATCCTTCATGGTAGCGTCAAAGCAGGCAAAGCCCACCACTTCTTGTTCATGCACTGCGATATAGCATCCATCATGATACAGCCCCATCTGGCATTCATCCGCCCATTGCTGGGAGAAATTTTCCCGAACAAACTGAAGAATGGGGGTTTTATCCAAGCCCAGCGCACGCTTGATGGTGATGCCTTCCTCTCGCAGCTTATTTTCCAGTTTCAAATCCAGCTGCACATCATACAGCTTAACCAGCATATCGCTCATTTTTCTTTTCTCCCTGTGAAAACAGCCGTCCGGATGAACCGAACGGCTGCATGCTTTTTCAAAAATTACTTCTTATCGCCCCGGCGAAGGAAAGCGGGCACTCCCAGATCATCCTTGGCATTATTGGCAGGCTGAATCGGAGCCTGATAAGGCTGGGGCTGATAGGGCTGCGCCATGGGCTGACCCATAGGCTGCGCAGCTGGCTGCTGCACAGGAGCCTGGAAGGGCTGGGGCTGATAAGGCTGAGGCTGATAGGGCTGCGCCGCAAAGGCATTACCCATGGGAGCGGGAGCCGGGGTGGGGCGGGCTCCGCCGGGGAAGAAAGCGGAATCGCCTTCATAGGTAGCGGGAGCGGGAGCCTCAAAGCCCTGGGCATCGGCAGCCACGTCAGCCCGGGGCCGATTCTCATAAGGATTATAGGAAGGCACGGCGGCGCCATAGGGCGTAGCGGTGCGGCTGCTCTTTTTCTTGTCCCGGGCGGGGAAGGGCGTCTTTTCAAAGCCGGTGGCGATAACGGTGATACGCACTTCATCGTTCAGGGATTCATCAATGCCAGCGCCAAAGATGATGTTGGCTTCGCTGTCGGCAGATTCCATCACCAGGTTGGCGGCTTCATTGATTTCCATAATGCTCATATCCTTGCCGCCGGTCACGTTGATCAGCACGGCGCGGGCACCATCGATCTTGGTTTCCAGCAGCGGGCTCTGAATGGCCTTGGTGGCAGCGTCTACCAGGCGGGTTTCGCCCTTGCCAACGCCAATGCCCATATGGGCCATGCCGCCGGACTCCATAATGGTCTTCACGTCCGCAAAGTCCAGATTGATCATGGCAGGCACAGCAATCAGATCGGAAATGCCCTGGATGCCCTGGCGCAGCACATCATCGGCAATGCGGAAAGCTTCCAGCATGGTGGTGCCCTTGCTCACTACCTGGAGAAGGCGATCGTTGGGGATCACCACCAAGGTGTCCACGTTCTGTTTCAGTTCATTAATGCCCACTTCCGCATTCTTCATGCGCTGCTTGCCTTCAAAGGCAAAGGGCTTGGTCACCACAGCGATGGTGAGGCAGTTGCTTTCCCGGGCAATCTCAGCCACGATGGGCGCAGCGCCCGTGCCGGTGCCGCCGCCCATACCGGCGGTCACAAATACCAGATCCGCGCCCTTAATGGCCTGGGCAATTTCATCCCGGCTCTCTTCGGCAGCCCTGCGGCCCACATCGGGCACAGCACCGGCCCCAAGGCCCTTGGTGAGCTTTTCGCCAATCTGAATTTTCACGTCCGCCTGGGACAGCGCCAGGGCCTGGCGATCTGTATTCACAGCAATGAACTGCACACCCTGCAGCCCGGCTTCCACCATGCGGTTTACTGCGTTGGTGCCGCCGCCGCCGCAGCCAACTACCTTGATCGATGCAAAGGACGGCTGATCTACCTGTACTTCAAAAGGCATACTTGATATCCCCCTATGTTTGAATATGGCAAGCGGCAAAAATCAGCCGCCAAAAAGACTACGGAAGAATGCGCCCACGCCGCTGGCCGCATGGGCATTGGCGGTGGTATCAATAATCAGATCCAAGAGGCCCAGCGCACTGGAATAAGCAGGACTGGAAAGCTTCACAGCCTTGCGGGGCAATTCCCGAACGGGCTTGTCCAGCTTGGCGGCCAGGAAATCCCGCCCGCCGCGATTGATGGCCAGAGCGCCGCCGGTGAGATACACAGGCGACCAATTGCTCATTTTCACGCCGGATTCCTTCACGGCATCCCGCACCGCTTCGCAGATTTCTTCCGCCCGGGGCTCCAGCACTTCTTCCACCTGCTCCCGGGTAAAGGTTTTGGCATTGCCCTCCTTATCCGTTCCTTCAAAGGTGGATTGGCCGGCGGAAAGGCCGTATACATACGCTCGTTTCATTTGCTCAGCAGTCTGCAGGGTCACTTCCAGGCCATAGGCCAAATCGGCCGCGATATGGCCGCCGCCCATGGGGATGGTTTTAAGGTATGTGACAGCGTCGCCTTCCACAGCCATCACTTCGGTGGTAAGGTAGCCCATATCCACCAGCACAGCCACCCGATCCCTCTCCTCATCGGGCACAAAGAGCATGGCCTGGCCCGTGGGGGTAGAGAAGCAGCCGCTTACCGTGATGCCCAGGCTGCGGAAGCGCTCGGTCACATCCTCCAGGAAAAACTGATCGGCAATTACAAAGGATACCATGGCGCGCAGCTCATAGCCATGCATGCCCATGGGTTCCAGGGTCTTTTTACCGTCATCCACAATAAACCAGGCGGGTGCGCGGTGAATCACGCTGCCCCGGATATCACCCAGCGCATTGGTGGCGCGGATAAACAATTCGTTGATATCCTTCTCCGTCACCCGGGGATCAGCGCCCTGCAATTCCACCTTCACTTCCACCGTCTGCACGGTAGAAAATTCGCCGGGCACGCCCACGTTAATTTCACGGATCCTGGTATGGGATTGCTCTTCTGCTTCGCGCACTGCACCTGCAATGGCCTCATTGAGCAAATCGGGCGCGTTCCACTGGCCCTCCATATAGCCGTCATAAGTAGCGATGCCCGCACCGATAATATCGCAGCGCTGCCGGCCGCTGGTTTCAGCGACCAGGGCCACGATTTTGCTCGTGCCAAAATCCATCGCGGCAACTGTAGTTTTCATCCGTCTATCATCCCCTGTTCCTCGGGCAATCCGCTTTCTGCGGCATAGCCAGAAAAGCCGAAAGAGCAATCAATCTATTCGGTCACTTTATTGTAACTGTTTTGTGATAATTTGGCAAGTGAAAAACGAAGAAAAGCTGGGATTTTCTCAAATATTTTTCTCGTTTTCCCTTAATTTTTCCCTTTTTCACATTTCTACCGGGGTATACGTGGCCACTGCGGGCACGCTGGCTTCAATCACGCCGCCATATTTGCCCATTTCTCTCAATTTGGCCACTACGCCCCGGAGGGTGCCAAGCTTTGCCCGCAGCTCGGTTCCATCCCCAAGATGGGCGGTGTAGCCGTCTACGGTCACCAGGTATAGGCTGTCCGGATTGGAAAGATTCAATTCAGATACCTGATCCTGATAATTCTGCAATTGGATTTCTTCCATCAGTGCCATGTATACTTCCAATTGTGCCTGCGTTCCCGGAATGATTTGATGCCCCAGGCGCACTTCCTTGGCCTGGAAGCCGGTGACGGTGATGAGGGTGCCGTCAGGCTGCGTGCTTCCCAGCCGCTCCAATACCATGCCTTCTTCATCCAGCAAATACATCACCCCCATTACCTGCACATTGGCTGCAGACTTGCGCTCCTTCACATACAAAGTGAGGCTGCCGGGGAATTCCTTGGTAAGCCCTTCATACACCAGATAACGATTGGCATTGATCCCTTCCCTGATCTTATTTTCATTTACGGCAAAATAGCTGATATTCTGATCCAGCCCTGCCATCCGAACAATTTCTTCCCAGGTAATTTCATCATTGCCCACCACCGCCACATTGCGAATCTTCAGCACGCTTTCATTCAGCAGCACCGCCACAGCGCAAATGAGAATCAGGGTGAGAATCAGCATCCTTACGCCCGCCCGCTTTTTCGTTTGCAGCGGCGTTTTCGGCATGGATTGAAAAGGGGCAAAATCAGGGGGCAGCTGCTGAGACATGGTCATCCTCCGTTACTTGGTTAATTCTTTCGATCCGGGCGCCCAGGGCACAGAGCGTGCGCTCCAGATGGGCATAGCCCCGGTCAATATATTCGATCCGTTCGATCAAAGTTTCCCCGCGGGCCCTGAGCGCCGCCAACACCAGTGCCGCCCCGCCCCGCAGATCCCTTGCGCTCACATGCGCGCCATACATCTCTTCCACGCCCTGCACCACCGCCGTACGTCCTGCTACCCGAATATTGGCACCCATCCGATTTAAATCGGCGGCATGGCCAAAGCGATTTTCAAATACGTTTTCCACGATCACCGTAGTGCCCCTGGCCACACAGCCCACCGCCATCATCTGTGCCTGCATATCGGTAGGAAATCCAGGATGGGGCTGGGTCTGCACAAGGGAGCAGGCCTGCAGCGTTTTGGGCGCTTCCAGGAAAAGATATTCTCCTTCCCTAGCCATGCGGCAGCCCATTTCTGTAAGCTTTGCCTGCACCGCCACCAAATCTTCGCTCCTTATATTGGCCAGCTGCACCCGTCCCCCGGTGATGGCTGCGGCGCAAAGCAGCGTACCCGCTACGATTCTGTCGGGAATGGGCGCATAGGAAATACCATGCATTTTTTTCACGCCCCGCACTCTGATCACCTGGGTGCCGGCGCCCTGTACAGAGCCGCCCATAGCATTCATAAATCGCTGCAAATCCTCAATTTCGGGCTCCCTTGCGGCATTGTGGATCACGGTATCTCCGGGAAGCAGCGCCGCCGCCATCATCACATTTTCCGTGGCACCCACGCTGGGGTAATCCAGATACACGTCCCCCGGATGCATATCCCGCCCATCGCAGTACAATACGCCCCCTTCATCCACAATCTTCACCCCCAGAGCGCGCAGGCCCTTGAGATGCAGATCAATGGGGCGAAGGCCGATTTCGCAGCCCCCGGGATAGGTGACGGTGGCCCTGCGCAGCTTTCCCAAAATGGGCCCCAGAAGAAAAATGGAAGAGCGGATTTGCTTGGATAATTCATCCGGCATTTCCCAGTTATGTAAGCGGCCGTTTTTTAATGTGAGCCGGCCATTTTCCCAAATTGCGTGGCAGCCCAGTTTTTTTAATATCCCGGCCATGGCATGCACGTCGCTGATATCCGGACAATCCAGAATCGTTACATCCTCATCCGGCAATATGGCGGCCGCCAAAATGGGCAACACAGCATTTTTGGCCGCATCCACCCTTACTTTCCCCTCTATTCTTTCGCCGCCCAGCACTCGGAATCCTTCCACGATTCTTCACCTTCCTTCTTCTTCCAAGCTATGCCCCGGAAAAAAGAAGGTGAAAAAAATTATACCGGATTTCTGCTCCCATAGCGGCTGATATTCAGCACGATGCCCACCGCCGCCATGGTAATGGAAAGGGAGGTGCCCCCGGCGCTGAAAAAGGGAAGGGGCAGCCCAGTAGTAGGCAATACGCCCACTACCACCCCCATATTGATAAATGCCTGCACCGAAATCATTCCCACAATGCCGGCAGAGAGCAAGCATCCGAATTTATCCTCGCAGGAGAGGGCAATGCGCATCCCGGCCAGCATGAATGCAACGAATAAAAAAATCACCGCCAGGCAGCCCGCCAAACCAAAATCCTCTCCCACGATGGCGAAGATGAAATCGCTTTCCGGATAGGGAAGATAGGCATATTTCTGCCGTCCCTGTCCAAGGCCCATGCCAAAGAGCCCGCCAGAGCCAAATGCAATCAGGGACTGGGATAATTGATACCCTTCATCGCTCATTTTCGCAAAGGGATCCATAAAGGAAAGCAGCCTTTCCCTCCTGTATTCCTCGCTCCAGGCATAATACGCTCCCACAATCAAACCCGCCGTTCCCAGCACCGCCATATGTCGCCATTTGGCCCCAGCCAGCATCACCATCAGCACGCTTACGATAATGATGGTACCGGCAGTGGAAAGATTGGGCTGCTCCAGAATGAGAAGAAACATGATTCCCGGCACCACCAATACAGGCAGGATGCCGGAAAACAGCTTTTTAATCTTTTTTCCCCGCACGCTTAGCGTCATGGCCATAAAAAGCACCGCTGCATATTTGGCAAATTCCCCCGGCTGAAAAGAAATGCCAGCCACCGATAGCCAGCGCCGGGAGCCATTGATATACACTCCCACCCCAGGGATCACCACCAGCAGCAAAAGCACAGCGCTGATGATCACGCCGCCAACCACCACTTTCCGTTTTCCCCAGAAGCGGTATGGAATGCGACAGGTGAAAAACATGGCGATAGCCCCTACCGCCACGCCGAATAATTGTTTTTTTACTTCCGACAGGGGATCGCCGGTATCCAGGGCCTTGTAGTAGGTAGCACTAAAAAGCGTGAGCAGCCCCAGCATCAAAAGCACGATCATGATGGTGAGCAGCGTTTTGTCCATCGGTTTTTGATTCCGGGAAACAGTATTTGATGCAAGCACGAAGCATTCCAGCCTTTCCGGTTTCTCATTTTTTTCGCTTTCGTGCCTGGAAAAGAGAAAGGGCGCATTTTTTCAATGCGCCTTTTGTAAAAATCTTATTTCAGCTGATTCACGATCTCTTTGAAAATTCGGCCCCGCTGCTCATAATCTTCAAACATATCAAAGGATGCGCAGGCGGGAGAAAAGAGCACGTTGCCGCCGGGCTCGGTAAGGCTGCGGCAGGTGAGCACCGCTTCTTCCAGGGTAGCCGCCCGATGAATCGCGGTATATCCCGTTTCGCGAAGAGCGCCTTCAATCTGATCCGCCGTTGCGCCAATGAGCACGCAATTTTGAATCAGGGGCGTCTTTTTAATTTCCTCAGCCAAGGGAGCAAAGGATACGTGCTTATCATAGCCGCCCAGGATAATGGCCGTGGGCGCCTTCATGGACTGCACCGCCTTGATGGTGGAATCAGTGTTGGTGCCCTTGCTGTCGTTGATGTAGCGCACGCCCTCCAATTCCCGCACAAATTCAATGCGGTGCTCCACGCCTGCAAAGGTACGCATGGCATGGCGGATCACCGGCGCAGGCACCCCCCGGGAATAGGCAATGGCAGCGGCAGCCAGGGCATTTTCCTGGTTATGCGGGCCAGGAATTTTGATTTCATCGATTTTGCAGATCACTTTTTCTTCATTGCCCAGGCGCATGATCATCTGCCCATCGCGGATGAAAGCCCCCTGATCCACTTCATGAAGCCGGGAGAAAAACAATACCTTGGCTTTCAGGCCTTTGGCCATTGCCCGGCACGCTTCATCCTCATAATTGAGCACAGCATAATTGGTTTCATCCTGGGCGTCAAAGATATGGCGTTTCAGGCCCGTATACACTTCCATGGTGCCGTGGCGGTTCAAATGATCCTCGGTCACGTTGAGCACCGCCGCAGAAAGGGGATGGAAGGTATCGGTGGTTTCCAGTTGAAAGGAGGAAACCTCTGCTACCACTGCGTCCTCCACGCGGCTTTCCATGGCCGCAGCAGATAAAGGATAGCCGATATTCCCGGCCACGTGGCAAATCTTTCCCGCTTCCTTAAAGATAGCGCCAAGCAAAGATACCGTGGTGGTTTTTCCATTGGTGCCGGTCACTGCCACCATGCTGCCCTTGATAATCCGGGAGGCAATCTCCAATTCGCCGCTGACGGGAATCTCCGCCTCCCTGGCCGCTTTTACAATCGGCGCATCAATGGGCACGCCGGGGCTGATCACCAATAGATCCTTTTCCTTTAAAGCATCCAGGCCGTTTTCGCCCATTCTGAATTCAATGGGCAATTCTTTCAGCGCATCCAGCTTATCTCCAAATGATTCGGCCGCCTTCATATCATTGACCGTTACCTTGGCCCCTTCCCGGCACAAAAGCTGGGCCAGGGCGATACCGCTTCGGGCCATGCCCACAATCAGCACGCGCTGATCCTTCCACGGATTCACGTTCATATTTTCTTTCTTCACATTTCGGGGCTCACGCATAGCTGATCACTCCTTCGTTTAAAAATACAATTAATAGAACGCAGTGAGAGAAAGCACCGCAATCAGAGACAACGCCAACGTCACCAGCGCATACATCACCACGATCTGGTTTTCCTTCATACCGGAAAGCTCAAAATGATGGTGGATGGGGGCCATCTTGAAAATGCGTCGGCCCTGGCCGTACTTTTTCTTGGTAATTTTGAAATAGGTGGTCTGCATCATCACGGATACAGAGCTCATGATGCAGGTGAAGCAGATGGGAATCAGCAAAAATTCCAATTTCATCAGCATGCCCGCGCCCACCATGGCGCCGCCGATAAACATGCTGCCCGTATCCCCCATAAAGATTTTGGCAGGATGCCGGTTAAACCGCAAAAAGCCCATGCAGCCGCCCACCAAAGCAAAGCACATGATCGCCATCACCTGATAATTCTGGATGGCCAAGGCCTGCTCTGCCGCATTCATCAGGAAAACAGCAATCACGCCAAATGCCGCCATGCCCACTACCGTCACAGAGGAAAGAATGCCGTCCACGCCATCCTGAAGGTTCGAGCTGTTGGTCATGAACATCACAAGCACGGTCATGATAGGAATATAGAAAACACCCAGATCCCAAGTGAGCTTGGTAAAGGGGATGATCACCTCGCTGCCTACGTAGAAATAGCAGTAAAGGCTGAACAGCAGCCCCACCACCACCTGGCCCATCAGCTTCTGCTTGGGCTTTAAGCCCTCATGATCCTTTTTCACATCCTTGATGAAATCATCCGCAAAGCCAACCGCCATAGAGCCCAGCATCACAAAGAGCAGCGCCCAGAAATGATTGGAAAGAAGCAGCTGCATTTCGCCTTTCACCGCAAAGCTGATCACCACCGCCGCCATGGAAAACAGCGTAGCGCCCGCAATCACGATGCCCCCCATATTGGGCGTTCCCTGCTTGGCTTTATGGGCCTGAGGGCCCAGATCATAAATCGTTTGGCCAAACTTGAGCTTTTTCAGGTAGGGCAGGAATTTGGGCATCACCAGCAGCACCACGGCCAGCGCCAATACTGCAGCAACCGCGCAATATACAATCATGGTATACTCTCCCTCTTAGGTGGTCTTTTGTATCGCTGATTATTTTTCCATTTCCTCCAGCAATTCCCGTACCACCACTTTTTCGTCAAAGGGGCGCTTCACCCCATTGATCTCCTGGTAAGTTTCATGGCCCTTACCGGCCAGCACGATAATATCACCATCTTTACCAATTTGCAAGGCATGGCGGATGGCTTCCCGGCGATTTTCGATCAGAATATAGCTGCCATCTGTTTTTTTCATACCCTCTTCCACCGCCCGCAGGATTTCAAAGGGATCTTCGGTGCGGGGGTTATCGCTGGTGAGGATGGAATAATCCGCCAGCCGGCCGCTGATTTCACCCATAATGGGGCGCTTGCCCGTATCCCGGTCGCCGCCGCAGCCAAAGAGAGAGATCACCCGGCCCCGGGCAAATTCCCGCACGGCCACCAGAATATTTTCCAGAGCATCCGGAGAATGGGAATAATCCAGGATCACCTTATAGGGCGTGTGGGTATCCAGCACCTCCGCCCGGCCGGGAACGGATTTCACACTTGCCAGCGCCTTGGTGATCACATCCAGCGGCACTCCTGCAATCAGCCCCACCGCAGCGGCAGCCAGGGCATTATATACATTAAACATCCCCGTCAACTGCAATTTCACGGGATATTCATCCGTGCCAAAGAGCTTCATGGTAAATTGCACGCCATCCTCGGTGATCTCAATATCCCGGGCAAAAAGATCGGCGTTATTACAAATGCCATAGGTGGTATGAGGCACCGCAATATCGCTGAGGATGCTGGCGCTGGTTTCTTCATCCACATTGATGGCTGCATTATCCAGCCATTTGGGGGCAAAGAAGCTTTTTTTGCATTCAAAATATTTTTCCATGGTGCCAAATAAATCCAGATGATCCTGAGACAGATTGGTGTAGCACCCCGCCTCAAAATGCACCCCATGGAGCCGCCCCATTTCCAATGCATGAGCGGATACCTCCATGCTCACCACCTCTACCCCCTCATCCCGCATCATGCGAAGGGTGCGGAAAAAATCGATGGGTTCGGGAGTGGTGAATTCGCTTTTCATGTATTCACTGCCGATCATATTGCCGGTGGTGCCAATCAGTCCCACTTTATACCCGGCAGCTTCCATAATCGCCTTAATCAGGTAGCTGGTGGTAGTTTTTCCCTTGGTGCCCGTTACGCCCAGCAGCTTCATTTCCCGGTCCGGATGATGAAAAAACTCCGCCGTCATCAAAGACATGGCTCTGCGTACATTCTTCACCCTTGCCTGGGGCACATCCAGGGGCAGGAAATGAGTCACCACCAGGGCAGCCGCACCGTTTGCAATGGCCTGGGGCGCAAAATCATGGGCGTCAAAGCGTGCGCCGGGGATGCAAAAGAAAAGCCCTTGCTCCATTTTTTTGCGGCTGTCCATGGACAAATCCAAAATATCGCATTCTCCCCGAACTTCCAGAATTTCCTCGCCTGCCGCCTGAATCAACGCTGAAAACAGCATTTTCGTTCACTCCGTTCCCTGTGGTAATTGAAAAGTAACCTGCACTGTGCTTCCCAGGGCCGCATACTGCCCTGCGCTCGGCTTCTGGCTCACCGAGAGGCCGCTGCCTGATATCTCCATTTCAAATCCCCGCGCCCTGAGCTGCCTTCCTGCTTCCACCATGGATAGGCCGCTCACATCCGGCACGCTCACCAAATCCACCGCACGAAGAGGCTCCTCCTGATAGGTGTAGAGCATCACCGTGCCGCCGGATTGCAGCGTGGCTCCGGCTGCCGGGGCCTGGGCCGATACCTGATCGCTTACGCCATCTGTTTCGGCAAACAGTCCCTGCGCAGTCAACACGCTTTTAGCTTCCTTAACTGAAAGCCCCGTCACATTGGGCACCGTCACATCCGGCTTTTCCTCTGCATCCGGATCGCTCTTTTTGATGCCCAGATAGGGCAGCACTTCCTCCAGAATCTGCTTGGCAAAGGGCGCCGCCGTGGTGCTTCCGTAGTCCACCGGCACGATGGCCTCATTCACCGTTACCAGCACGGCGATCTGAGGCTCGTCAATAGGGGCAAAGCCGATAAAGGAGCCGATATGCACATCCGAAACCACCCGGCCATTCTTATATACCTGGGCGGTTCCCGTTTTGCCGCCGATGCGGTAGCCGGCAATAGCGGCATTTTTACCCCCGCCCGTTTCCACCACATTTTCCAGCAGTTCACGCATGGTTTTGCTGGTTTCCTGGCTGATGGGCGTGGCCACCACTGTGGGGCGGGTACGGTCGATCACGTTGCCCTCCCCATCCAGCACTTCTTTCACAATATAGGGCCTCATCAGCCGCCCGCCGTTTACCACCGAGCTGGCCGCCGCGATCAATTGCAGGGGCGTTACCGCCACACTCTGGCCAAAGCCAATCCGCGCCAGATCCACATCCTTCACATACCGGCTGTTGATCAGGATCCCCGCGCTTTCTCCCGGGATATCCACCCCGGTTTTTACCCCCAGCCCAAAGGCGCGCAAATACTGATAAAAAGTATCCTTGCCCATTCTCAGGGCCAGCGTCACATAGGCGGGATTACAGCTATTGGCCAGGGTATCTGCAAGGCTCTGGGAGCCGTGGCTGTTTTTCCAGCAGCGAATTCTATCGCCATTTACCAGGATGGAACCGCTGCAGTTGAAATGATCCCCAAGGGTGGCATGGCCGCTATCCAAGGCAGCCGCGCAGGTAAGGATTTTAAATGTAGACCCCGGCTCATACACGTCTGATACAGCGGTAATCCGCATCAGTTCCGTCAGCTTTTCCACATCATCCCTGGGGGGATCGTTGGGGTCATAATCCGGCTTCATGCAGATGGCCAAGATCGCCCCCGTATTCACATCCATCACGATGCACTGCACCGATGCAGCATTGTTCACCGCAATGCATTCCCGCATCGCTTTTTCCACAATGCTTTGAACGGTGGCGTCCACCGTCAGGCGAAGGGTGCTGCCCGCTTCCGGGGCCACATAGGCGGTTTTACCATCCGGCAAAAGCCGGGCCCGCACGTCCACTTCCGTGCGAAGAGAGCCCTCCTTGCCCCGAAGCAGCGTTTCATACGCGCTTTCCAGGCCCGATTGGCCCACTGAATCCACATTGGTAAGCCCCAGCACTTGAGAAAGAAATTCGCCCTTAGGATACCATCTGCGGCTATCCTCTTCAAAATTCAGCCCCCGGAGCAATTCCTGCATTTCCTCGTTTCCCGAGCGAAGGGCACGAATCTGGTCCACCGTCTCCCGGGGCACCTGGCGCTTGAGGATCACGGAGGCCAGCTTTTTATTTTGAAGCTTATCCACCATGGCGCGCATATCAGCATCCAAAAGAGGCGAAAGCACGGCGGCAAACGCCTCTTCCTCCTTTACCGTCTGCGGGTTGGCCGTCACGATATAGGAGGTGGCGGAAAGCGCCAGGGTTTCTCCGTTGGTATCCTGGATGCTGCCCCGCTGAGCCGCCACCACGCCCTCTCTCGTCCATTGGCGCACGCCCCGGGCCGTAAGCGCTTCTCCCTCAAACAGGGTTAAGCCGCCGATGCGCACGCCTATGAGCAAAAACAGAAGCGTGAGCACCGCCAGCATCGTAAGCAGTCTTTTTTTGATCAAGATGTCTGTCCGCACGGTTCATCCCCCCACGGCAGACGAAAACAAAGCCGTTTATCGGCTGCCGGTGATTATCCCATGCCCGATGGAGGAGGGGGAGTTCCCCGTCAGGCTTCCGTTGTAATTTTCAGGTCGGGTAGCAGGCGCTTCTACCGGCACGGCCTCCACGCCCGTTGCAGCCACCATGCCCAGGTTCTGGGCGGCGGCGTAACAGATGCGAGAGGAATCCCGGGCTTCCATCACCTGCACGGCCAGTTGGGTGTTATCCCGATTGATTTGGGCAATGCTGGTTTCCAAAGCGCTGATTTCCCGGGTAAGGGAGGCCCGCTGGGCCGCCTTGCCCACCACCAGAATACCAAAGAAAAGAAACACAGCCGCAAGGAAGATGATACCGATATTGGCGGGAACGGTAACGCTCCTCCTGGAAACGGGAATCTGGGTACCCATGGAAAAATAGGGTTGGCGCGCTTCCTGATGGTCATAACCCACTTCTCCATCCGGGAGCCTCACATTGCTGTGCACATTCATCCGCATCCCTGGCATAGCCTGAACGCCTGCCATGGCATACTGCACATTTTTTCCCTTCTGCATATCAGTATATTCCTCCTTCCCTTGTCATTAGAACTCTTTGCCCTGCTGCATGGCCGCAATCATGGCCAACGGATCGGCAAATTCTTCATCAAAGCGCAGATCCTGCTCCCTGCTGTCCGCCGCAGGCATGATGCGGATATGGTTGACAGCGCCGTTTACATCCACTTCCCGGGCATCGCCCAGCCGCCATGCGCGAATCTTCTGGGGCAAAAGCAAGCGTCCCTGGTTATCTGCCTCGCAGTCCACATAGCTGTATTTGCTGAATTGATCCAACAGCCTTTGGGCCCGGGCATTGATCCGCACCAAAGCCATCAGTTCATCCCGCCGCTCCATCCATCCGGAAAGCGGATACAGGGCGATGGCCTGAAAATCCGGAGTAGGGGCCACTGCGAAGCGGGCGCCCAGGGGATCGCGGAAGGAAGCGGGAATAATCATGCGTCCTTTGGCGTCAATGCCATGGGTGTAGCTGCCCACAAAGCCCAGAAAAGGATATTCATCGCTGCTGCCGGTTTCGGGCATCGCTTCAGAAGGGCGCAAGGAATCCTCCGGGGCCAACCCGGCTTCGCGCTCTTTTCTCTCATCCGCCATGCTCTCACCACTTTATCTGCCACAATTAAACCACTTTTAGGGCTCGTTCACCATTTTAAGGCACTTTTTAGTTCTTTGTCAAGCTTGCACACAAAAAGCAATTCGGTCTTTGGGAAACATTTCCGATTCATTTTCGTTACACTTTCGTATTATTTAGAATATTCGTTCTCATTTTCGACAAAAAAATAAAGAGAACAAGTTTTCTCGTTCTCTTTATTTATGTGCATATTATTTAAAACATTTTCAATAATTTTAAATAATATATACAAAAATATATTTTTTCTTTTGTCATTCCTTTTGGGAATTTGTTACGAAAAGTTTATAAACCTTTCTTTCATTCCCCTTTGGTGCCCTTTTTCACCATATATAGGGCACGCCTGGGTGCCCAACACCCAAATAGCCCTCTTTTCAGAAAAAAACGGGGGCAATTTGCGCACCATTCCTCCCCGATCAGGGAAGAGACTCCACCCCCATATCCGGCAGGCGATATAATTTGAACTGCAGCCCATCGCAGGAAACGCAGTGGTAACGCACGCCGCCATAGCAGCCCGTCACAGCCCCTCGGAGGGATGCGCCGTGAAGATGGCCGTATACCACATCGTCCACCTGAAATTGTTCCAGCAAAGCAGAAAGGCGGGTAGCCTCTCCCCGTTCGCCCAGAGGCGGATAATGGCACATGGCAATCAGCCGGGAAGCCCCCAGCTTTTTCGCCCGCTCCAGGGACATTTCCATCCGAAGCAGTTCCCTGGAATAAATTTTTTCATCCTCGGCGGTGCCATTCAAGGAAGGCAGCGTCCAGCCTCGGGTGCCGCAAATGGCCGTATCCCCCAGCAGCATAGCGTCATTCTGCACGGCATACATGCCTTTGGGCAGCAGTTCCCGCAGCCTGGATATGCCGCACCACCAATAATCGTGATTGCCACGGAGAATCACCTTTTGCCCAGGCAGCGCACCAATGGCCAAAAGATCGGGGATGGCATCCTGAGTCTGCATGGCCCAGCTGATATCCCCGGGGATCAACACCACGTCTTCTTCCTTTACTTTGCCTTGCCAATCTTCCGCGATACGCGAAAAATGCCCTTCCCAATGGGCCCCGAAAACCTCCATGGGCTTATTATCTCCACCAGGCAAATGCAAATCGCCAATCGCGTAGATATCCACTTTACTCGTCTTCGTCCTCTTCGTCGTCTTCGGCTTCTTCCTCGCCCATTTCATCCAAAGAAAGATCATTTTCGATTTCGTCATATTCCCGTTCCGGAATATCCTCATCGATTTCAGGAATGATCTCATCCATGGCGCTTACAGGATCGATTTCCAAGTTAGATTCAGTTACGCGGCCTTCGTTTTCGTCGTCCTCCCGCACATTGGCGTTCATTTCCTTCAGGCAGAACAGGCACATATCTTTGCCGGGAAGCGCCGGGGCCTCATTGCACACCGTGCACATTTCAATTTCATCGTGATGGCGTTCGCCCTTCATTTCCCGTTTGCAGATTTTGCAGTATCCTTCCCCTTCCTGAATATAATTCAGTTCGCAGCGGGGGCATTTCACCAGACCCATAATCATTTACCTCCTTGCAGCCTGCCAATCATTCCCTTGGCATCCGGCTGGTAATTCCGTTGATATTTTCATTCATTTGTAATACGATCTTCTTGCGATCGTAATACCACATACAACAAAGGAGGACCCCATGAAACGATATACTTGCATACTTCTCGCTTCCTTGATGCTCCTCAATGCCGGCGCCGCTTTTGCAAGCGATGCGCCCGCTTCGCAGTTTGGCTTCAGCGGCTGGCCCTATCGCCAGCACAATCCCGCCTGCCGCCAAACTCATACGCCCGCAGCAACGGTTGCACCCACGTTAGCGCCTGTAAAAACCCCTGCGCCAGTGGCCACCGCCGTGCCTTCGCCCGTGCCAACCGCGGTGCCCACGAAGGCCCCTGCCGCCACTTTACCTGCAAGCACGGGTGATTATACTACATTATCCGTTGCTGCGCAAGAGCAAAAACTATTGAATTTGCTCAATCAGGATCGGGCGGCCTACGGATTGCCCGCTTTAACCCTGGATAGCGAGCTTTCCCGCATTGCCAGAATGAAATCCCAGGATATGAACCACAATCATTACTTTGCCCACACCTCCCCCACCTACGGCAACGCCGCCGCTATGCTTAAGCTATTTGGCTATGCTTATAACGGCGTTGGAGAAAATATTGCCCATCATGCCAATGTGGAAAAAGCCCAAGCAGCCTTCATGAGCAGCAGCGGCCACAGGCAGAATATTCTGGGAAGTCAGTGGACCAAAGTAGGTATCGGCATCTGCATTGATCAGAATGGGTTTATTTACGCCACCCAGCTGTTCGTTCGGTAAATCGGTTCTAAATTCAAAAGGCCTGGCAGTGCATTTACGCTGTCAGGCCTTTGCAATTCACGGTCTGCGAAGCACCTGATGTAAGGCTGCACGGGAGGCATGGCGGATATTCTCCTGCCTGGGCTGGCGGATAGCCGATTCTGCCTTTGCAGATGCGTCCACCAAATTGCTCAATTGCTTTTCTCCTATGGCCCGGGCAGCGTTCATAGCATCCCGAAGGGCTGCTGCCCCTGCGGGATAAATTCTGGGCATGGCTGGCAGCAGAGCCGCCTCCTCCCGATTCAGCGCCGCCCTTCTGCTTTCCTGAATTCTGTTCATTACTTTTCCCCCTTCCCCGCTTTCATCTACTGCATGCTATGCATACCGGGCAAGCATGGTGCAATAAAAAAAGAGCGGCCACAGCCACTCTTCAAATCCTTTACAGTTGCTTTTCATATTGCCGGTAGATCCTGTAGAGATGGGAGCCCACCTTCTCCGTATTATTGATAGAGGTGGCGTTGGTTTCATCCACGGTGGAGCCCTCCACCCATTTGATGCCAATGGACTTGGCTCCCTGATAGGCCGCATGGAACATGGCCATGTTCACGCCCTTATTCTGATACTCCGGCACCACAAACTGCATATTGCACCGAGCGCCGTTGATTTTTCCTTTTCCCAGCCAGAAGCGAAGCCAGCCAAAGGGCAGCAAACGCCCCTTCATCCCTTTGAGCACCTGGTTGTAATCCGGAAAGGCCACCACCAGGCCGATGGGACGGTTGCCGGCATAGGCCATCGTCGTCATTTCCGGGCGGTAATACCTACGGATCAACTTAAACTCCTTTACGATATCCTCATAGCTGGGCACATTCAATTCCCAATCCAGGGGGAAAGCCTCCTGAATCACCCGCACAATATCCCGCAGGAGCCTTTCTTCATTATTCTTATTAAATTCCACATGCTCCACCCGAAAGCCAAAGCGCTTCTTGGCCCGGGGGATAATTTCCTCCACCCGCGCCGCATCGAATTCATCCATATGCATGAAATACGCATAGTGATCCCGATGCTTTGTAAAGCCGCACTTTTCAAAATACTGGGCATAATAGGGGGGATTATAGGGATTAAACAGCACCGGGCGGCCATCATAGCCTTGCACCAGCAGCCCCTTGGAGAAATCATCCACGCCTATGGCGCTGGGCCCAATCACCCGCTCCATGCCTGCCTCTTTTAAATAGGTGCAGGCCGCATCCAATACAGCCCGGGCATAATCCGGCTTGGGTGCGCATTCAAACAGGCTCAAAAATCCATCCTTCCGCTTCAGGCGGGCATTTAATTTTAAATCGATGCCTGCCATCACCCGGGCCACCGGCTTTTCATTATCATACACCAGGAAAAAGCGCCGGGGATTTTTCGGCTTTTCGCAAAGTGCCTTGAGTTGATCGCCAATCAACGGGGCCACCCAATTCGCTTCTTCCTTATACAGAGAAAACGGCAGCATCACAAAGGGACGCAGCGCTGAGCGGGTGGGCTCCAATATTTCCACTCGAATCATGGGGCGTACCTTCTTTCCTATTCTATATCTTGACGGCGATATTATAGCATTTACCGCGCCGTTTGTCAAAAAGGAAAACGCCCCTTTTTTAAGGAAGGGGCGCGCAGTTTGTCGAAAAAGTATTTTCGACAAACTGCGAATGGAAGTCAGCTAAAGCAGTCTTCCATTCGATCCATCACATTTACTGCAAAAATGGCTTTCCAGCCCTGTGAAAAAGGGATGGAAAGCCTATTTTTGCGGCCGTAAATTGATATAGGAAGCGGAATACTTCCGCTCCTCGCCGCCGCACATGTCGCCGGCTGCGGATTTCAGTCGAAGGGCAGCGGCCCTTCGACGCATCCCAAGGGTTTTTTGACAGTCTGAACGCCCCTTCTTTTTAAGGAAGGGGCGCGGAGAACTCGTCTTATTCGACCGGAGGCACGCTTACCGCTACAATGCGTCCCTCGCCATAAGGATCGGCATACTGATCGCCAATTTGGCCGCCCAGCACACCACTGATATAATTCATAATGATCTGGCTATCCAGCAGCATCTCATAATCCTGCAATTCGCAATCGGCAAAAATTACATTGCCATCCCCTTTGTTCTTGAGAACGTAATCCGAGCTGGCTACGATATATTTCTGGTCCAGCACCAGTTTTTCCCCGCCAATTTTCACATTCTTCACCCGGTATTCCCCGGTCACTTCTTTAAACAGGCCATTTTCATCGAATACCACGGAGGATTCAATATAGGTATGCACCTCAAACGTCAGCCCGGACACCTGCAAAAATCCCCCCACTTCGGAAGGCACCCCGCGCACAGATAGCTCCAGCGCATCCAGAATTTGCTGGCCCGTTGCTTCTACCACGCACAGACTATTGCCAAATGGATGCAGGTTGACCACATCTTCATAGGTGATTTCCCCGGCAGGGATATTGATCCGAATCCCGCCGCCGTTTACCAGGCCCACGTCCGCTCCCCCAATCGCACGGTAAGCATCGGCGCAGAAATTGCCCATATTGGTTTCGGTATTGCGAATCAGGCGCACGTTCTTTTCCACCGGATCATATACGTAAAGATCTACCGTGCTCACGCCCACAACCTGGCTCAATTGTTCATTCAACCCATCCATCTCCGCTTTCACTGCAGCTGCCGCTTCATTTTCAAAGCCGAACAATTCAGGCGCGCTCAGATCATTCACCCAGGAATACAGGCCGGTGGAAAGCTTGCCGTTTTTGCCGATCACCAGATAGCCAATATGGGCCAGCTTGGTGCCGCAGGCCGCCATCAGTACGGGTTCCCCCGCTTTATTTTTCACGGTTTCCTGCGCAATTACGCTATGGCTATGGCCGTCCAGCAAAGCGTCAATCCCCGTGGTGTTGGCGATCAGATCAGTGGACATCCAGGGGGCGCACTCTGCCTCAATGCCCAAATGGGAAAGCACCACCACATAATCCGCCCCTTGGAAGCGGGCGCTATCCACAGCGGACTGCACAGCGCTGTAAAATAGTTCGCCCGTTTCATCCCGCAGGAAGCCGTAAATGAAATTGCCATTCTCATCCTGGAAATACTTCGGCGTAGAGGAAGTGATGGTGTTGGGAGTAGTCACGCCCAGGAAAGCCACCTGCACGCCGTCAAATTCCTTGATCACGTAAGGATCGAAAACAGGCTCGTTCTCCTTCGTGAAATTCACGCTTACGTAAGGGAAGCTGGCCATTTGGGCCAGTTCCAAAAAGCGATCCATGCCGTAATCAAATTCATGGTTGCCGATGGTGGCGATATCATATCCCACGATGTTCATCAATTCCAGATTGGCCAAGCCCTTCGTCAAGGAGCCGATGGGGGCACCCTGAATGGAATCGCCGTTATCCACCAGCAGCACATGATTGCTTTTTTCCAGCTGTTCCCGAACGGTAGCCAAGCCCGCATAGCCGAAGCCGTCTTCCACGCCGCAATGCACATCGCTGGTGAAGAGCACCACCAGATCCTTGGTCAAAGCCGGGGCCAGCGTTTCGCCATAGGCCACGGAGCCCAAAAGCAGCGCCAGCGCCAATAAAACGGAAACGATTTTTTTCATTTTTACACCTCCACATACCTTAATGGAATTCTCTTTTATTATAGCGAAAATGAGGCGTATTTTCAAGTACATCAAAAAAGGCCCCTAAGATCAGGAACCTTTTTGCACGATTTATTCCGTTTCTTCTCCCCTTGCCAACAACGCTTTCTCAATGGCCTCCAGAATTTGCTCCCGGCCATCTCCCGTTTCAGAAGAGGCACAAATCACCTGCCAGGGCTGCACCTGGAGCTGGCGGCAGATCGGGGCCAGATGCTTCATCCGAGCGCCCCGGGAAATTTTATCCGCTTTGGTGGCGATCACCAGAAAGGGCAGGTTCATGCCCCGAAGAAAAGCATTCATCTGCAGGTCATCCTGGGTAGGCTCGTGACGGATATCCACCAGGTGCAAGGTGAGCTTGAGTTCCTTGGTATCCCGAAAATATTTTTCCATCATGTCGCCCCAGCGAAATTTTTCCTGCTTATCCACCTTGGCAAAGCCATAGCCCGGCAAATCCACCAGATGAAAATTTTCATTGAGCAAAAATAGATTGATCAGCCGGGTTTTGCCGGGGGTAGCGCTGGTTTTGGCCAAGGCCTTTCGGCGGCACAGGCTGTTGATCAAAGAAGATTTGCCCACATTGCTCTTCCCGGCAATGGCGATCTGGGGAAGCGCAGGATCGGGGGAAGTATAGGTGCTCATGCTGGTTACAAAGGCGGCGGATTTGATTTCCATCTTTGGAAACTCGCTTTCGTATTATTATTCTTCTTCGGGAGAGAGCGCCACTTTCAGCACATCCCCAATTTCTTCCGCAGTAAAAATACGGAATTGAGACAGCACATGGGCAGGCACATCTTCCAGGTCTTTTTTATTTTCTTTAGGAAGCAGGATGGTGGTAATTCCAGCACGGTAGGCAGCCAGCAATTTTTCCTTCACCCCGCCAATGGGCAGCACCCGGCCCCGAAGGGTGATTTCGCCGGTCATGGCCACATCCTGGCGCACTTTGCGGCCGGTGAGCGCCGATACAAGGGCGGTAGCCATGGTAACGCCGGCAGAGGGACCGTCCTTGGGCACGGCGCCTTCCGGCACGTGGATATGGATATCCAGATTTTTATGGAATTCCTGATCCAGCTTGAATTCCTCGCTGTGGGCCCGCACCCAGGAAAGGGCTGCCCGGGCGGATTCCTTCATTACGTCGCCCAATTGGCCGGTCAATTGCACCTGGCCCGTGCCCTGCATCACCGCACACTCCACGGCCAGGGTTTCGCCGCCCACGGCGGTATACGCAAGGCCATTCACCACGCCCACCTTGGGCTCCTTCTCCGGCATATCCCGAAGGAACCGGGGCGCGCCCAAATATTTTTCCACCACATGTGGATTCACGGATACCTGCTGCTTATCCTCCTCCAGCATTTCCACCGCAGCCTTGCGCACCACCCGGGCAATGGTGCGGGAAAGGGTGCGAACCCCCGCCTCCCGGGTATATCCTTCAATCAGGTGGCGCATGGCGGCGTCGGAAACCTTTACGGATTTGGGCGGCAGGCCATGTTCCAGCGTCTGCTTGGGTAAAAGATGCTTTTTCGCAATATGCAGCTTTTCTTCTTCCGTATAGCTGGGCACCTCGATCACTTCCATCCGGTCCAGCAGAGGGCCGGGGATGGTATCCTTGGAATTGGCGGTGGTGATAAACATCACCCGGGAAAGATCAAAGGGCAATTCCAGATAATGATCCCGGAAAGCAAAATTCTGCTCTGCATCCAACACTTCCAGCATGGCGGAAGCCGGATCGCCCCGGAAATCGGAGCTCATTTTATCGATTTCATCAAAGAGGAATACGGGGTTCATGGTGCCCGCCTGCTTGATTCCGGCGATGATGCGGCCGGGGATAGCGCCAATATAGGTGCGCCTGTGGCCGCGAATTTCCGCCTCATCCCGCACGCCGCCCAGGCTCATCTGCACAAATTTGCGCCCCACTGCCCGGGCAATGCCCCGCACGATGCTGGTTTTGCCCACGCCGGGCGGGCCCACAAAGCACAGAATCGGTCCCTTCATGGCGCCATCCTGGGTATTCATTTCCTTCATCTTGCGAACCGCCAGATATTCAATCACCCGCTCCTTCACCTTTTCCATGGCGTAGTGATCCTCATCCAGCACCCGGCGGGCGCGCTTGAGATCCAGATTATCGGTGGTATATTCGCCCCAGGGCAAATCCAGAATCCATTCCACATAGGTGCGGCTTACGCCGATTTCAGGGGTGCCCGGCGCCATGCGGGAGAGGCGATCCAATTCCCGGCTGGCTTTTTCCCTGGCTTCTTCATTGAGCGGCGTTTCGGCTATGCGCTTGCGCAAATCCTCCACGTCGGTAGCATCCTTATCCCCCAGTTCCTCCTGGATGGCCTTGATCTGCTCCCTGAGATAATAGTCCTTCTGGTTTTTATCGATCTGCTTTTTCAGCCGGCTCTGCACCTGCTTTTCAATGGCAGCCAGTTCGCTTTCCCGCACCAGAATGCCGCACAGAGTTTCCAGGCGTTTTTCCACATCGATTTCTTCCAAAATAGCCTGGCGATCCTCCACCCGGGTCAATACATTGGCGGCAATAATATCCGCCAGTTGATCGGGCCGGTCCACTTCCCCTACCGAGCGCAGCGTTTCCCCGGATACCCGCATGGACGCCCGGGCATATTCCTCAAATAATTCATGGGTGGTGCGCACCAACGCCTGCACTTCAGGGCTGTCGGGCAGCTCCTGGGAGGGCACCTCCGCATCGGCCACCCAATAAGGATCCTCTTCCACAATGGTTTTAAGGATAGCCCGATGCTCACCCTCCACCAATACGCGGATGGAATCCCCGGGCAGATTCAGCACCTGCTTGATCTGAGCCACCGTACCCACCCGGCACAAATCCTCCATTTTGGGTTCTTCAATATCGCCGTCCTTCTGGGCTACCAGAAACACGCGCTGATCCTCCATCATGGCCTGCTCAAGAGCCGCTACGCTGCGGGCGCGGCCCACATCAAAATGCAGCACCATATGAGGAAAAACCATCAGCCCCCGCAGCGGAATCAGCGGCAGGCGCATTACTTGCTTTGCTTTCTTTTTCGGCATACTCTCTCCTGATTTTCCAATGGATAATCCCGGAATACATACTCCGGCAAAATATCATTATAACGGAAAACTTTTAGAAATGCAATGCCTTCCGGCATCCGTTAGGGCCGTGCGGCAGCGGCAGCCAAAGGGGCATTTACCAAGGACGCGCCCTCTTCCTTTTCTTCCTCCACTTCCCTTGGCAAAAGGAGATAGGAAAGGGCTTCTTCCAGGTGATCAATGGGAATCACCCGGATGCCTGCCTCCTTAAATCTTTCCATATCATTTTCTCTTGGCACCAGCACCCGGGTAAGCCCCGCTCTCTTCGCCGCTTCCACCTTGGCAGGCACCCCGCCCACCGGCAGCACGCTTCCCTGCACCCCGATTTCCCCGGTGACGGCACTGCTGCCGTCCACCGGCCTTCCCGTCAGGGCGCTGATGGCCACCACGGCCATGGCTACTCCGGCTGAAGGCCCATCCACCGGCGCTCCGCCGGGAAAATTAATATGAATATCCGTTTTTTCATCTGCATAGCCAAGTCTTCTCAGCAGCGTAAGCACATTTTCCGCCGAGGCATGGGCAGTGGATTTTCTTCGCAGGGTATGTCCGCTGCCCCCCATTTCCTCTTCTTCCACAATCCCCGTTATCCGGATACGTCCGGAGCCCGCTCCTGCTGCGGCCTCGATTTCCATCACAGCCCCCTGATGGCTGCCGTGCACTGCCAATCCATGCACCGCTCCCACCCTATTTTCCTGAGCGGCAATGCGCTCCGGGCGCTCGCTGTAATGCCCCGATTCCGCTACCCACTCCATATCCGCTTTCGTGATCACATTTCTGTTTTCCAATTGGGCCACGCCCCCGGCCATCTGCACCATATTCACCGCATCCCGGCCGCAGGCAGCAAATCGTCCTGCCAGCTTGGCCGTATCCCAATTCATTTCAAAATCTGCCCGTTTGGCTGCATCATAGGCGATTTTCGTCACTTCCTCCGGTTCCAGAGCGCGGAAGAAAATCTCCATGCACCGGGAGCGAAGGGCGGGAGAAATCTCCTCCGGGCTCCTCGTAGTGGCCCCCACCAAACGAAAATCCGCCGGCATGCCCTGGCGAAATACTTCATGAATATACCGGGGTACGCCCGGGTCATCAGGGTTGTAATAGGCGGATTCAAATTGCACCTTCCGATCCTCCAGCACTTTGAGCAGCTTATTCATCTGCACCGGGTGTAATTCCCCAATCTCATCCAGGAAAAGCACGCCTCCGTGGGCCCTGGTTACCGCTCCTGGCTTTGGCTGGGGCACTCCCTGTACCCCCAATGGCCCTGCGCCCTGGTAAATGGGATCATGCACGCTGCCCAGCAAAGGATCGGCAATGGCCCGTTCGTCAAAGCGCACGCAGGTGCTGTCCATTTCAATAAAGGGGGCGCTTGGCTTAAAGGGCGTTCCCTCGCTCTTTTTGGCCGCCTCCAATACCAGCCGGGCAGCGCAGGTTTTTCCCACCCCAGGCGGCCCATAAATAATCACGTGCTGGGGATTTTTCCCACACAAAATGGCCATCAGGGATCGGATCCCTTCCTCCTGGCCCACGATATCGGAAAATTGCCTGGGCCGCACGTGCTCGGCCAAAGGCTCTGACAGGGATACGCCCCGCATTTTCCTGAGATTTTCCAGTTCCTTGGTGCTCTCCCTCTTCCCTTGAGGCTGGGTGCGCTTCTGAGCGCGCAGCTGGGTATAAAAATAGACCCCCATAATCACCGTGACGGCCAATTGAATCAGCAACAGAAACCAGCTCAATCTTTCTTCCCCCCTTCTTATTCTCCGTTAGCATGCGGAAGGAAGGAAAAAACCATGCGGGGAATTCCTGGAGAAAATGAAACTGCAATGCCATTTCCTGGAAGATGTAAATTTTTCCAATTCACCTTGACTACACCATCTCCTTGTGCTATATTTGTTACGTAATTGTTACAAAATTATTTCAAAGGATATAGAACCATGAAATTCATGCTTGCAGCAACAGAAAGCAATATGATTTTACTGGAAATCAACTTAGATACCAAAACGGCCCTACTGGGCGGCACGCCTTTTCCCCTGACCCAGCAGGAATACACCTTGCTCGTGGCCCTGGCTAAGCACCCTAACGAGCCCATTTCAAGAGAAAACCTGCTGCAGGCCGCCTGGGGCTATGCGGCAGCCGGCGGCACCCGCACGGTGGACGTGCATATTCAGCGGCTGCGGAAAAAGCTGGGCATTCCCTGTATTGAAACTGTATTTCGCAAGGGCTATCTGCTCCGGGCTCAGGAAGCAGACTAAAAATGGGAGGGGCTCTTGCATGGCCCCTCCCGCTTTTCATGTGTAAAACTGCGCCTGCAATTGATAGAGCTGGGCATATTTCCCACCGCTCTTCATCAGGGAATCATGATCGCCATATTCAGCGATGCTTCCTTTTTCCAGCACGATAATCCGATCGCAAAATCGGCAGGAGGAGAGGCGATGAGAAATATAGACCGCCGTTTTCCCCTGAATCAATCGATCAAAAGCGCAATATAGCTCATACTCTGCCTTGGGATCCAGGGCGGCCGTTGGTTCATCTAAAATCACAATGGGCGCATTCCGATACAGCGCCCGAGCCAGTGCAATTTTCTGAGCTTCCCCTCCTGAGGGAAGAAAGCCTTCTTCATCAAATTCTCGTCCCACAGAAGTATCCAGGCCCTTGGGCAGCATCTTGATCCGTTCCTTTAAGCCCACCTTCTCCAGCGCTTCCCACATTTTTTCATCCTTCATGGGCTGATTCAAGGCGATATTGTCCCGAAGGGGCAGATCAAAGAGCTGAAAATCCTGAAACACGGCGGAAAACAGCGTCATATACCCATCGTAATCCAGTTCCCGGATATTCGTGCCATCCAAAAGTATTTCCCCTTCCGTTGGATCATAGAGCCGGCAAAGTAGCTTCACCAGCGTGGTTTTTCCGGAGCCGTTTTCCCCCACAATGGATAGCTTTTCCCCGCCTTTGATGGAAAGATTCACATGGCGAAGGGCCCATTTTTCCGTCCCGGCATAGCGAAAGCCCACGTTATGAAATTCAATGGTATGCTCTGCCCTCTCTTTCGGATGCCTTGCGCCCATTCGCAGGCGTCTGGGCATATTCAAATATTCATCCAAGGCATCGTAGTAAAAATCATAGGCGCGGATTTCCACCACGCTATCCATCATTTTCCGCAGCGCTGCTGCAAAGGAAGAAACGGCGCCCACGCACATGGTGAAGCTGCCAATCCCCAAGGCGCCGCTAAGCACCTGGAAAACAGCGTAGCCATAAGCGGCTCCTTGCTGAAGGAAGGTAAGCCCTGCGCGGATAATGCCCGATTGGATATAGGCGTCGTTTTGCTTTTTTATATTTTGGATGCTGCGGGCGGAAAAATGCTTTTCTCTTTCCAGCAGCCACCTGCCAAGCCCATTGATTCGGCTTTCCTTGGCATATTTGCTGTCCTTAAACACCCCCGCGTAATACATCCACCGCCTTTGATCGGCCACCACCTCATGAGAAAGAGCCATGGCCCTTTTTTTCGCCCTGCCCTCCACATAGGCGCTGAGCAGCGCAAGAAAAGCAAACAACGCCACAAACCAAAGATTCAATGCGGAAAGAATCGCGATCAGCCCCATCAGCGTGATGCTCTGGCCGATGATATTCAGCGCGCAATCCAATAGATATCCAAATCCATGCCAATCACAGGTCAGAAACTTCTCCGCTTTCTCCTGCATATCTCGAAAGGACGGGCTTTCCAGATGCTCATAATCAGAAAGAGAAAGACGCTCATAAAGCATGCTGTGAAACGCCGCGTCCACCTTGCAGCGGCGGGTGAAGCCATCCAGGCTGAAATAGGATGAAAGTGCGCCTGCCACCAAGGCATATCCGGCAAATATTCCGATATAGAGCAGCAGATAATCAAGCCGCCCCTTCCCCATCAGTTCGTCAATCACCATTTTGGGCATGAGGGCCGCGGCCAGGGGCATCACAGAATTCACAATCTGAAACAGAAACCGCCATACCACATACAATTTATCATATTTCCATCCGTAATGAAGAAAAAACAAAAAACCCTTAAACACAAAAATATCCTCCTTTTCGCTGGCTGCATTTCAAAATGGGCATAAAAATACCGCAGCAAGCCACTCAAGAAGGATATATCAAAACAAAACCACCCATGAGGCGGCCTATCTTCCTATCGGCTCGTTGCGGTATTACCGGATCACAAAGGGCTTATACATGCTATACATCCACCGCACCTCCTTTATCTCTTTGCTTCATTCTACCATGGCCCTCCCCCTCTGTCCATAGCCGTACCAAAACCAAAAACGCCATCCGAATTACTCCGGATGGCGAATTGCTCTCACAATAGGAGATTACGCTTCCTTGGCGATCTGCACCAGCTGAGCGAAAGCAGCGGCGTCATTCACAGCCAGGTCGGCCAGCATCTTGCGGTTCACTTCGATATTCTTCTTCTTCAGGCCATTGATGAAGGTAGAATAGCTCATGCCATTGATGCGGGCAGCAGCGTTGATACGGGCGATCCACAGGCGGCGGAAATCGCGCTTGCGCATTTTGCGGCCTTCGTAGGCGTAGCGCAGGGAGCGGCGCACCTGTTCGCTGGCGGTGCGGTACTGCTTGGATTTGGAACCCCAGTAGCCTTTCGCCAGCTTGAGCACCTTGCGGCGTTTCTTATGGGCGTTTACAGCCCTCTTAATGCGTGCCATTGTTTTATGTCCTCCTTCAAACGGGCGATAGGCTTACTTGTAGGGAATCAGGGAGCGGATGGTAGCGGCTTCGGCAGTGTTCTGCAGGGTGCCGCCAGCGCGCAGGTGGCGGATCCGCTTGGTGGTCTTTTTGTTAAGAATGTGGTTGGCATTCATCTTCTTGTGCTTGACCTTGCCCGTCTTGGTCAGGGAAAAGCGCTTCGCGGCGCCGCGATGGGTCTTCTGCTTGGGCATGGATGTGTTCCTCCTTCCGGAAAGTAATGGGGTTATGCCTGCTCGGGTTTAGGCTGCTTCACAGCCTTGTCCGCCTTGCCGGCTTTCTCCGCCTTGGGCGCAAGGATCATAAGCATGTTGCGCCCTTCAATCATAGGCCGACGTTCGACCGTGCACACGTCCTTCACCCGCTCAACGAAATCCTGCATCACCTTCATGCCGATATCGGAATGAGCGATCTGGCGGCCGCGGAAGCGGATGGACACCTTCACCTTATCGCCATCCTGCAAAAAGCGAATGGCATTCTTGGCTTTGATGGCCACGTCATTTTCTTCGATGGTGGCAGACAGCTGCACTTCCTTGAGGGAAATGACCTTCTGGTTTTTGCGCATTTCGCGCTCCTTCTTGGCCTGCTCAAAGCGATGCTTGTCGTAATCCATCAACTTGCAGACAGGGGGAACAGCGCCGGGAACGATCTTCACCAGATCCAGTTCGGCTTCTTCAGCCAGCTCCAGCGCCTTGCGCGTGGGCATAATGCCCAGCTGGGCCCCGTCGGCACCGATGACGCGCACCTCGCGGTCCCGGATTTCTTCATTGATGAGCAATTCAGCGGCTATGGTCGAGCACCTCCCATTTCTTTTTACCCAATGAAAAATTGGCGGATGAAACCACCCGCCAATTGCATACTTTCTCTAAAGAAAATGCCTGTACCCGTGCAAAACTCACTTCGCATCGGAGAGAAGCGGGCAGCTTCTACTTGAAACATGGATATTATAGTCAATTCGCCTCCCTTTGTCAAGGGTTTTCCCTCCTTTTTTCGCATCTTTTTTTCTTGATGCAAGAGGGCGTATTTGCTACAATGCTCTTAACAAATCTTCTTTGGGAGCGCGATATATTTATGAAGCAATCCATCGATGTGGCCGCCTATATTTGGCCGGCCTATACCGGAAAAGAGCCCCGTACCCGCATCTTCTGGCCCGACGGCGAGGGCGAATGGCAAACGGTTCGTAAAGCGGACGCCAAGTTTCCTGGCCATCCCTGGCCCAGAAAGCCCCTGATGGGCTATGAGGATGAAGCTGATCTCCAGGTGATGGAAAGGCAAATCGATTTGGCCGTATCCCACGGGGTGAATGTATTCGCCTATGATTGGTACTGGTTTGACGGCCGTCCCTTTTTGGAAAACTGCCTGAACGATGGTTTCCTGAAAGCCAAAAATCAGCACAAAATGAAATTTTATCTCATGTGGGCCAATCACGATGCCAATCACCTGTGGGATCGCCGCCTTTCCGATGTGGTGGGGAACACAGTGATTTGGCGGGGTAAAATTGATCCTTCCGATTTTTATGTGATCGGCAAGCGCTGGCTTGACCAGTATTTCACCCTGCCCAACTACTATAAAGTGGACGGCAAGCCCCTGATCGCCATCTATGATCTGAATAATTTTGTAAGCAGCTTCGGCTCTGTGGAAAAGACCAACGAAATGATGCACTGGCTGAATGAAGAAGCCAAATCCTACGGCCTGCCCGGGGTGCACTTCCAATTGATCTATTGGAATCAGCACGCCACCAATCTTTCCGGTGTGGACGGCGGAAAGAAGGATGAAAACCTGGCCTTCTCCCTCCCCTTTGAATCCATCAGCCATTATCAGTTTGTGCACTTCACCGATGTAGACCGGGAATACCTGGAAGCCCGGAAGGATGTGCTCAAAGAATGGGAACGCATTGATCGGGAAGTGCCCGTACCCTATTACGCCCATGTATCCCTGGGCTGGGATAATAATCCCCGCTTCCTGGAATTAAAGCCCAATATTTTAAGGGAAAATACGCCTGAAAATATCGAGATGATGCTAAGGGACGCCAAAGCCCATGCCCTTGCCCATCATGCGCCCCTGGTTACGATTAATAGCTGGAACGAATGGACGGAGGGCAGCTATCTCTTGCCCGACGACCGGTTTGGCTATGGTTATCTGGAAGCCATCCGGCGGGTGTTCGTGGAAGAAGAAAAATAAGCTTTTCTCCAAATCATGCCAATTTCCCCCTGGAATTGCCTTGCCAAATTGGCATTATTCCTGTATAATAAAGAATGGATTGTTTCCTACCATTATTAAAGGAAGAAGGGTAACCATTTATGAAAATCCTGATCGTGAACGCTGGTTCCTCCTCTCTGAAATATCAGCTCATCAATATGGAAAATGAGCAGACGCTGGCTCAGGGCCTGGTAGAGCGCATCGGCATGGGTACCGATGGCCATCAGAGCTGCAAGGTCAATGGCGAAAAGGTGCTGGATGTGGATGTAGCCCCCATCGAAAACCATGTGCAGGCCTGCAGCATGATGCTGGACGCCCTCACCAACGTAACCGGCGTTGTAAAATCCATGGATGAAATCAGCGCGGTGGGCCATCGCGTGCTCCACGGCGGCAGCAAGTTCTCCGAATCCGTGATCATCAACCAGGATGTGCTGGACGCCATCGAAGAAAATATCCCCCTGGGCCCCCTGCATAACCCCGCCAACCTGATGGGCATCAAGGCCTGCCAGGAAGTGATGCCCAACACCCCCATGGTGGCCGTGTTTGACACTGCTTTCCATCAGACCATGCCCCCCAAGGCCTATATGTACGGCGTGCCCTATGAATATTATGAAAAGCTGCATGTGCGCCGCTACGGCTTCCACGGTACTTCTCACCGCTAT
>SVGW01000031.1 GCA_015056125.1 Clostridiales bacterium
CTGATAGAGGAAATACTTGTCGGGGAATTCGTTGCCGTAGGACTGGTTCAGGGCGGGCACGGCATAGATCTCGCCGTCGGGCATGATCATCTGGGTGAAGAAGTTGGTGCCGGTGCGCACCACGGCCTTATGCAGCTCATAGGCGATGGCGGGGTCGTTGTAATATTCGGTGAGGGAAGCCAGGGCACCTTCCTGAGCCCAGGCATACACTTCAGCATTCTTGAAGGAGCCAATGATGATGTCGGGGAGAGGTTCGCCGCTCATTACCATCAGATTGATCTTGGTGGTAAAATCGGTATTGGGATAGATCTGGAAAACGAGATCTACGCCCACTTCTTCTTCCATGAGCAGGGTCTGCATGTTGGTTTCAAAGTCTTCGATCTTCACGTTGTCGGCGATCGCGACAGTAAGGGTTACCTTTTCCTTACAGATGGGGTAGGTGCCGGGGGCGTTGTATTCAACGGCCAGGGCGGAGGCGACGGATGTAAGCATCAGCGCCGCCAGAAACAGAGCAACCAGTTTTTTCATGGGGCAACCTCCTTGTTTTATTTTTGCTGATTCCACTGTAAAGGATAATGGATGCCCGGTCAAGAAGAAATACGAAAAGCGACAGGGAAGATTGAAATGCTGAAAATCGGTAAAAAGTGAAAAAAAGAAAATATGCGGGGTTTAAGCTGGCAGGGCGGGAAAAAAGGACAATTTTGCAGCGCAGTAATCCTTCCGGCGCTCCGCGCCACTTCCCTTTGCGGAAGCTGTCGCGAAGCGACTGATGAGGTGGGAAGGAGCGTGTTGACAATTGGTTGCTTACCACCTCATCCGACGGCTACGCCGCCACCTTCCCCTCCAGGGGAAGGCTTGGGGAGGCGCGTCTTGCGGGCGTCTTTCTCTCCGGTGGAGGCTTTGGGTCGGTGCTGTCCCGCAGGGGAGGGAATGGTTGAGTTAAAAGGCATCTTCTTGAAGGGTGGCTTGGTGTGGAATAAATAAGGCTTCCCCTTGGAGGGGAAGCTGTCGCGAAGAGACTGATGAGGTGGAAAGATACAAGGGAGAAAGAGCTGGCTTTTCACCTCATCCACCGCAAGCGGTCCCCCTTCCCCTCCAGGGGAAGGCAAAAAAGGAGCGGCGAAAGCCGCTCCCTTTTGCTTGGAATATGGAATTACTTGAAAGTGCGATCGTACACGCCCTGGTTGATTTCCAGCGCGGTATCGATGCCGATGACCTTCAGCTCAGCCAGGAAAGCATCCCAATCCTTATCCAGGTCCAGGGTGCCCATGAGGAAAGCCGCGGTCTTTTCTTCAACATAGGTATTCAGGCTGGCCTGAATGTCCGCGATCACGTCGCTCTCTTCGCTGTTATACATGAGAGAGGTGAAGGTGGTTTCAGGGCGCCAGTCAGCTTCCTGATACAGGGCGCCGGCATCGTCGCCCAGAGAAACGATCTTTTCTGCGCCTTCAACATACTTGGCAGGATCGGGCTCCACGATACGGCCGTTGGCATCGCCATAGCCGCGGATGTAGGGACCGGTCTGCATCCAGGTGTAGTTCTGCTGGGTGAGGCTCCAGAAATCGGAACCGGTGAAATAGATGAAGAGAGAGGGTTCGGCGCCTGCCACGGAGGTGTCATGCTTCTTCCAGTCTTCGGTCTTGGCTTCGTCTACCCAATCCCAGTGGATGCCGGGCCAGCCCCAGCGGGTGATGTTGGACAGCTGATGGCTTACCATGTAGTCGCCCAGACGGAAAGCGGTTTCGGGATCCTTGCAGTCCGCAGAGACGATGAACTTGGGGGAAGCGGCGGAGGGCTCATAGGTGGCATACTGCACGCCTTCGGGGCCGGTGAGAGCGCCAACGCAGTCATACAGCCAGGCACGCTTGAGGCCGGGATATTCGGGCAGCTCTTCATCGGTGGTGGTAATCTGAGAAGTGGAGGTCCACACCAGGGAGGCCACGGTAAGGGTATCGGTATTGATCATGGACTTCCACTGCTGTTCGTCCTGGGTGAGGGATTCGATGGCGATGAGCTTTTCATCAAAGAGCTTCTTGATGAAGCGCAGGCCTTCCCGCCATTCTTCGGTGGTGTAGGCATAGTAGAGCTTGCCTTCTTCGTCCACATTGAGGAAGTTGATGGTGTTATTGTTATAGATGAAAGCGTTCATCAGGTAGCCAAACCACTGGCCGCCGGAAGCGCCGCCGCCGGCACGGATGCCGCCGTAGCCCGCAATGCCCACTTCGTCAGCAATGCCGTTGCCGTTGGGGTCGGAGGTGACGATGGTCTTGAGCACGTCATAGAGCTCATCGGTGGTTTCGGGGGTCTTCAGGTTCAGCTTATCCAGCCAGGGCTGATAGAGGAAATACTTGTCGGGGAATTCGTTGCCGTAGGACTGGTTCAGGGCGGGCACGGCATAGATTTCGCCGTCGGGCATCACCATCTGGGAGAAGAAATTGTTGTTGGTGCGCTCGATGGCCTTGTTCAGCTCATAGGCGATATCGGGATCGGCATAGTATTCGGTGAGGGGAGCCAGGGCGCCTTCCTGAGCCCAGGCATACACTTCGGCATTCTTGAAGGAGCCGATGATGATGTCGGGGAGAGGATCGCCGCTCATGACCATCAGGTTGATCTTGGTGGTGAAGTCGGTGTTGGGATAGATTTCAAAGGTGAGATCCACGCCCACTTCTTCTTCCATGAGAAGGGTCTGCATGTTGGTTTCGAAATCCTCGATCTTCACGTTATCGGGGATCGCGATGGTGAGGGATACCTTTTCCTTGGCAATGGGATACACGCCGGGCTCGTTGTATTCAACGGCCAGGGCGCTGGTGACGGAGCAGAGCATCAGCACCGCCAGCAGCAAAGAAACCAGCTTTTTCATTCAGGGAAACCTCCTTTTTTTATTTTCTGGTTGCTAAAATAACTGTAAATCAATGAAATTATGAAGTCAAGCGGATAAAAAGAAAGCGGCATTCCCTTTAGAAAAGAGAAACTTGAAATTAGAAAACCGCCTTGAAAAATAGAAAAAATGCAGCCGGATAAGCCCCTTGGAATTGAAATTTCGATGAAAATGTGATATATATAAAAGAAATAATGGATTCTTCATAATGATCAGGGGGAAAAAGCATGAAGGCTGCCTTGGCGTTTTTTCGGAAAATGACCGACCGGCTTTGGGGAAAGCGAGAAGGAAACTTTACCCTGCGCCGCTTCATGCTGATTTACTGTGCATTTTGCCTGCTGGTGTTCTGCCTGCTGGCTCCCGTATATTTCTATACTGAGCGCACCGTGCACCAGGCGGAATTGGAACGTTGCTACACCCGCCTGGAAACGGGCAAGGAGACCTTGGAAAATGCGGTGAACTCGCTGTATAATCTTTCCCTATCCACCTATGCGGATTCCCGATTCCGTGCGCTTTTGAGAAGCAGCGATGTGGAAAACCTGAATGCCCTGGATCTGAAAGAAATGCAGGACGTATTTTACGGGGCCATTGTGCATAATTCCCTTTTTGAAGATGTGGGCCTGTTGGTGCGGGATGATGTGGCGTTTACCCGGAAGCGGCTATTCTATGCCAATCCCTATTATAGCCTGTATCCCGATTATCTTCAATGCGAAGATATGTCATTTGATGAATGGATTTCCATACTGAAGGAATACCATGGCAAATTTGTGCCCGCCATGCATTATACCACTACCGAAGTGAAAAATTTTGAGGCGGTGGCTTATGCCCTGCGCTGGCCCAGCGATTTTAATTCTTCCGATTGCTATTTATATGCCGTCTTAAGGGCCGATCGGCTGATGGCCCTGATGGCGGACAGCGACGTGCTGGCAGAAGGGCACGTGGCCCTGATGGATGCGTCGGGCAATATCCTGGCCCAGACGGAAAATAATGTGGGCTCCGATCATTTTACGGAATTGCGGGTGGAATTATCCGCAGGCCGGGGCAGCCTGACGGTCAAGGTGCCGGAAAGGGTGCTGGGCATGCGCTTGCAATCGGTGAACCGGCTGATTATTACCTATGTGATCTGCGTGGTGGCGGTGGCCATGGTGGCAGTGCTCATTTTTGCCCATCACAGCGCCAAGCCCATGCGCACGCTGCTTTCCGTATTTAAAGATTTGGAAAAGGATGAAGAGGTAAAGGAAGAAGAGGCCATTCCCCATCTTCAGCGGGATTATCAGATGCTGGCCCAAAATATCCGCAGCATGGGCAATCAATTGGCCATCTATCGACGCACGGTGGAAGCCCAGCGCCAGATTCTGTGCGCCAGCATTTGGGAGCGCAGCCTGGTGCACGGCATCTATTCTCCCGGAGAAAAAGAAAAATTCCATACGGTATTTCCGGATTTTCCTTCCTCCTGGCGTCTGGCCGTGGTGCGCTATGAGGGGCAGGAAAAGCTTTCAATCGAAGAAAACGCGGCCATGCAGGTGCGCCTGTGCGCGCTGCTGAGCCAATGCGCTCAAGGGGCCATTGCGGAAAATGTGCAAAGCGGCGTGGCGGCTGTGCTGCTGCCCGGGGATTATCGGGTGAATGTGGAAGAATGGCTGCAGCGTTTTACGGCAGAGGGCGTGGGGGTGCAGGTGATTGCCTGCGCCCTGAGCGATCGCTACCAGAAGGCGGAAGAATTGCACAATGCCTATCAGCAGGCGTTGGATCTG
Source organism: Clostridiales bacterium (assembly GCA_015056125.1). Classification (GTDB taxonomy): domain Bacteria; phylum Bacillota; class Clostridia; order Christensenellales; family Aristaeellaceae; genus RUG563. Next base: position 4,633 of record SVGW01000031.1, read on the forward strand.
GCCTTCCTGCCGGGCGATATGCCCTTTGTGAGGGAAATGAAGGATATGCCCAAGGAGAGCATCCGGGTGCCGCTGAGCATTTTGGATGCGGAAATGCTGTATAATGCCCTGCGCGGGGGCAGCCTGGACGTGGCTATGCACATTCTGGATAGCTGCATGCAGGAACTAAAGCAGGATGAAGAAAATATCATGCTCTGGCGCTTTGTGTACGGCCAGATTGCCAATGCCGTGGCCCGGCTTCGCCTGGAAAACCCCAGCCAGCTTCTGCATATGATCATCCCCCGCTATGAGCATGCGGAGCGCGCCAAGCTTTTTGAAGAGGAATTGCCGGTATGCTTCCGGCAAATCAGCGAAAGCCGGGGCATGCAGAATGAAAATGAAGCCCAAAGAATCGAGCGAATTATCCGGTATATTGATGATCACCTGATGGATAGCCAGCTGGGAGTGACCGCGCTGGTGAATGAATTTAAGCAATCGGCGCCCACGCTGCAAAAGATGGTGAGGAATAAAACGGGCATGACGCTGGCCGCCTATATCGATGAAAGGCGGCTGGCCCTGGCTGCACGGATGCTGACGGAATCTCAGCTTTCCATCAGCGAAATTTCCAATCGCTGCGGCTATGGCTCGGTGAATTCCTTCTATAAGGCTTTCAAGCGCCGCCACGGCGTGGCGCCCAGCGCCATGCAGCGGCTGAATCGGGAGGATCATCCGGAAGAAAATACCTGATGTTTTTCGATTTTCCATGCGTTTTTTGAATTTCCATTCGTTTTTTTCCGATCCGTCCATGGTTTTTTTATATTGACAATTGACGGAGAGAAAACGGAATTGATAAAATAATCATATAGTTTGCCGCGATGGCTTATTTGCTGTCTGTGGCAGGAGAGATGACCGAAGAGAAGGAGTGGGTTGCGTGTCAAAAAGCGGACAGTACCTGAGAAAGTTACAACGGGATGTATGCAGGGATTGGCAAATGTATCTGTTTTTGCTGGTTCCCCTGGCTTACATTATCGTCTTTGCCTATGTGCCTATGGCGGGCGTGCAGATTGCCTTCAAGAAATACACTGCCCGTGCAGGCATCTGGGGCAGCGCTTGGGTGGGCATGAAGAATTTTACAAAATTCTTCCAGTCTTATCAGTTTGAACGGGTGCTGAAAAACACCCTGTCCCTCTCTGTATACAGCATTGTGGCCACGTTCCCTCTGCCCATCATCTTTGCTCTGATGATGAACAGTATCAACAACGAGCGCTTCAAGCGTATATCCCAGACCATCGTGACCATGCCCCACTTCATCTCCATCGTGGTGCTGGTCGGCATGATGTTTCAGATTTTTAATGCCCGCACCGGTCTGTACGGCTCCCTTGTGCTGCAGCTCACCGGCACGTTCCCGGATGATTTGTTTGCCAAGGAAGAATCCTTCCAGCAGTTCTATGTCTGGTCCGGCGCATGGCAGGGCTTTGGCTGGGGCGCTATCGTGTATATCGCCGCCCTTTCCTCTGTAAGCCCCTCCCTCCATGAAGCCGCCCAGATTGACGGCGCGTCCCGGTTCCAGCGGGTGCTGCATATCGATTTGCCCAGCATCATCCCCACCATGACCATTATGTTCATCCTCCGTATGGGTTCTGTAATGAGCATCGGCTTTGAAAAGGTGTATCTGATGCAGAACAACCTGAACCTGGCGGTGAGCGAAGTGATTTCCACTTACGTTTACAAGGTGGGCTTTGGCGCCGGCGGCGTGACGGACTTCTCCTACTCCACTGCCATCGGCCTGTTTAACTCTCTGATCAACATGATCCTGATCGTCAGCGTGAACGCCATTGCGGGCCGCGTGGGCGAAACCAGCTTGTGGTAAGGAGGAAAAGCACATGTCCACGATTCAAGAAAAAAAGGCTGACGTGAAAAAGAAGGTTCAGCTCTCCCGTTCGGATAAAATCTATTATGCCATTGTGTATGCCCTGATTATCGTGCTTACCTTGGCCGTGCTCTATCCCCTGGTATACGTGGTGTCCGCTTCCTTCTCCAGCGGTCGCGCCGTGTCCTCCGGCAAGGTAGTGCTCTTCCCTGTGGAGCCCTCCATTTACGGCTATCAGCGCGTGCTGGAATACACCAGCATCTGGATTGGCTACCGCAACACCATCTTCTATACCGTGGTAGGCACCATCATCAATATCGTGGTTACCCTGATGTGCGCCTATGCGCTCTCCCGCAAGGGCCTGCGCGGCCGCGGCTTCTTCACCTTCATGTTCACCTTCACCATGATCTTTTCCGGCGGTATGATCCCCAGCTACATCTTGATGCGCAACCTCAAAATTTTGAACACGGTTTGGGCTATGCTGCTCCCCGGCGCGTTGAGCGTGTATAACATGGTGGTAACCCGCACCTTCCTCCAGAGCAATATTCCCGATGACCTGCTGGAAGCCGCCAAGATCGACGGATGCTCGGATATTCAGTTCTTCTTTAAGATCGTGCTGCCCCTTTCCAAGGCGATCATTGCCGTCATTTCCCTGTATTACGCCGTGGGCCATTGGAATGCCTACTTCAACGCCTTCCTCTATCTTAACGATAAGAAGCTCTATCCCCTGCAGATCTTCCTGCGCCAGGTGCTGGTATTGGGCGATGTGGATACGGAAATGGTGGACGAAGAAATCCTGCTTCAGATGCAGAATCTGCGCGATGTGCTCAAGTACGCCATCATCGTGGTGTCCACTGCCCCCTTGATGTGCGCCTATCCCTTCGTGCAGAAGTATTTCGTAAAGGGCGTTATGATCGGTTCCTTGAAGGGCTGATGCATGCGAAAAAACACTGCCGGCTATCGGCACAAGAGCAGCGAACGCTGCTCAGACCGCGGACAAACCTCGCAAACACAAAAATGGCTGCAAGAATGCGGCCATTTTTGCTTTCTGTGCTGGCATCGGCTGCAAAATGCGGTCACTTACATCTATGTAAGCTCCCTTTTTTGCAGCCTCGCCCCTACGAATCATTCCGTATGTTATTTTTCGATCGTGCAGATGGTCACCAAATGGCATCCAGATTGGCTATAATCATGCATCTTTAAACGCAGATTCTTTCTTTGAGGAAATATTTCTCCTCGCAGGATGCTTTCCTTTTGTTCATCCATTACCCGATCATTTCTCATCCTCAAATCCCACAGCATCTGCCACAATATAAAGAGGACGGCCCCGGGTTTCATCATAGATCCGGGCAATATATTCGCCCACGATACCAAGGGCAGAAAGAACGCAGCCCGAAAGGCCGATCATAAGCATCGCCAGCCACCAAAGGCCGCTGCCTGCCCCAAAGATCAGAGCGATGAGCAATACCAGCAGCATAACTCCCGCCAGGCCCAGGAAAGAAACGCCCAGGCCGGTAATGAATTTCAGGGGCTTTACGGAGAAGGAAAAAATCCCGTCCGCTGCCAACTTCAGCATTTTTTTCAGGGTGTATTCCGTTTCCCCGGCAAAGCGCTCCTGCCGGTCATAGAATACCGGCTCCCGGGTAAAGCCCGCCCAGGAAAACATCCCCCGGAGAAAACGATTGTGCTCCGGCATACCCCGAATCACATCCACCACCTGCTTGTCCACCAAGCGGAAATTGCCCGTATCCCGGGGCGCAACGCCATCGGTGAGCCAATCCAGAAATTTGTAATACACGCTGGCGGTAACCTTTTTAAAGGCGGATTCCCCCGCACGATCCTTCCGCTGGGCATAAATCATCTGCACGCCTTTTTTCCATCGCGCAGCCATCTGCGGAATCAATTCCGGCGGATCCTGCAAATCGGCGTCAATGAGAATGATAGCGTCCCCAGAGGCATAATCCAGCCCCGCGGTAATGGCCATTTCCTGGCCGCTGTTCCGGGCAAAGAGCACGGCCCGGGCGCAGGGATCCTCCATGGCAATCTCCCGAAGAATCTCTCCGGTGCGATCCCGGGAGCCATCGTTCACATAAATGATTTCATAGGCCTCCTCCATGCTTTGAAACACCTGGGTCAGCCGCTTATGAGTCTCCCGGATCACGGCCTCTTCATTATAGCAGGGCACGATCACAGAATACACAGGATGCATTGCACTTCCCTCCTTACAAGGCAGTCAATCAAAGAACGATAGAAATCTGATTAATATTCCATTTTACAGCATTTTTACCAGCATATTCTTTTGCCCATCCATTTCCAATCGCAAAAGCCCTTCCTTTTCCATCTGCTTGAGCACATCAGAAAAGCGCTTGAAGCCAATGACGCGCTCGGAAAAATCGGGGTAGGCGGCCTGGATATCGGCTTTCAAAATGGATGGATTGATCCGCTCAAACCCATCATCCTTATAATGCTGCAATTGCTCGGTGAAGGCGCTGCGCCAGCTTTCCTGGGTCAATTGCTTTTTGCCGCCGGTTTCCTCCGGTGCATCGGCATTCAGCGAAACCAGCACATTATAATTATCATTCTTCACCCGGATGGTGCCAAACTTGGCCGCCAATTTATTCAGCAGCTTGCCAAAGGAGGCGCAGCCAAAGGATTTTTCGTTGAAGTCGGGGCGCAGCCGCAATAGCACGCCCTTTAATTCGCTGGCATACATTTCATCCTCGTCCGTCTGCTCGGAAAGAATGCCCTCCAGCAGTTTATTCAGCCCGGCGTCATCCAAGGGCTCATCCTTGCTCTGCTTCTGCTTGCTTCGCTTATCCCGGCTGACGGAGGAAACGGATTCCAGAAACTGAAATTCGTTGCAAGCGTTAATGAAAATGGAGCTGGCCACTTCGCTGCGGCTGATCCCCAGCACAAATTTGCCCATGCTCTTTAACCGGCCCACCAGGGGCGTATAATCGCTATCGCCGGATACGATGCAGAAGGAATCAATGAGGGGATTGGTGTATGCCACCTCCAAAGCATCCAGCACCAATAAAATATCCGCGTTATTTTTCTGGGAAATGCCGTGGCGCAAAGAGGGCACCACCGTAAAGGTATTGGATAAAAGAATTTCTTTTAAGTCGCTGAACCGGTCGGTGTATCCGTATACCTTGCCCAGCAAAATATCCCCGCGGATTTTTACCTTTTCCAGAATATTATTCAGCGTAGCCACCTTGGCTCCGCAGTTTTCCAAATCCACAAACAATGCAAATCTTGACGTACTCACACAATTTCCTCTTTACTTTTTTTCTGCTGGGGAACCGCTTTTGAGCCAAAAGCGGTTCCCCAGCGCCCCTTCCGAAAAGCGGCTCGGGATATCTGTTGATTTCATACGATCGGCTTGAATGCCCGCGCAGCAATTATCTCTAACCAAACTGGGAATAAGCGTTGATTTCAAGGCGACCCGTAAATACCCGAGCCGGTTTTCTTTGGGAGAGCGCGAGAGGGCCTTTCTTTTTCCGAAAAGAAAGGTTCTCTCGCAATATTATTCTTTGGCCTCCTCCCCGGGGTGGGCCCAGGCGTAGACGGCACGGGCAGCGGGAGCATTCATGCCGGGAACGGATTGAAGGGCTTCCAGGGAAGCTTCTTTCATGGCTTTTACAGTTTTAAAATACTGCAATAAAGCCCTTCTTCTGGCAGGGCCAACGCCGGGAATATCCTCCAGGGCGCTATGCACGCTTTGCTTGCCCCGCAGCCCCCGGTGATGGGTGATGGCGAAGCGGTGGGCCTCATCGCGGATGCGCTGAATGAGATGCAATTCCGGGGTATGATGATCCAGAAGAATGGACTCCTCCTGCCCCGGCAGGAAAATTTCCTCCAGCCGCTCTGCCAGGCCAAACATGGGCACATTCGCCCCGGCCTCCAGCATGGCCTCCCTTGCAAACTGCAATTGCACCGGGCCGCCGTCAATGAGCACCAGATCGGGCATGGGCCACTTTTCTTTGGGATCCTGGCTCATGGCCCGCTTAAAGCGCCGCAAAAGCACTTCCTGCATGGAGGCGAAATCATTGGCACCCTCTACCGTTTTGATCCTGTAATGGCGATACTCCTTGGGGGCGGGCTCCCCATCAATAAATACCACCATGGAAGCAACGGATAATACGCCCTGGGTGTTGCTGATATCAAAGCCCTCAATGCGCCGGGGCGTTTCCTTGATCCCCAGCACCCGGGCCAATCCTTCGCAGGCCCCCAGGGTGCGCTCATATTGCACCTGCTTTTTGGCATTGCGCTTTTCCAAAGCATCCCGGGCGTTCTTTTCAGCCAGCAGCGTCAGCGCCCGCTTATCCCCCCGCTGGGGAATGGTCAGGGTGCAGGCGCCGCCCCTTTTCCTCCGCAGCCATTCCTCCAGATCGGCGCTGATCTCGCCTGGGAGCGATGGGCAGAGCACTTCCCGGGCGGGCTTTCTTTCATCATAAAATTGCACGATGAAATCAAAGAGCACCTCGCCGGGATCCTCTTTTCCTTCCCTTGGCAGCGGGAAGGAATCTCCCCCCACCATCTTGCCTCCCCGCACATAGATCACCTGGGCCATAGCGTCCAAATCATCCTGCGCCAGGGCGAACACATCCTGCTCCGCACCGCTGACCTGAATGGCCTGCTGGCGCTGCATGAGGCCCTCGATATCCCGCATTTGATCCCGCAGCCTGGCTGCCTTTTCAAATTGCAGGTTTTTAGCGGCCTCCATCATTTCCTTTTGCAGCCCGGCAGTCACATCCTGATATTTCCCGCTCAGGAAAGCGATCACCCGCTGCACCACGGCCCGGTATTCCCCTTCGGTGCACTTTCCCCCGCAGGGGCCCAGACACCGGCCGATCTCAAAATTGACGCAGGGACGCAAAAGCTTGCTGCCGGGCAATGCCTTCTGGCAGGTGCGCAAAGGAAAAATTTTGCGCAGCGCCTCCAATACTTCCCGCACGGCCGTGGCCCCGATGTAGGGGCCGAAATATTTAGCTCCATCCTGCTCCTGGCGCCGGGCCAAAGTCACCCTGGGAAAAGGCTCCTTTAAATCAATGCGGATATAAGGATAATGCTTATCATCCTTCAACAGGATATTGTAATAGGGCTTATGAAGCTTGATCAGGTTGCATTCCAGGATCAGCGCTTCCAGATTGGTGCGGCAAAGCATAATATCGAAATCATCGATATGAGAAACCATGGCCGTGACTTTCGGGGTATGGTCACGGCCATGAAAATAGCTTCGCACGCGATTTTTAAGATTGACAGCCTTGCCCACATAAATGATTTTTCCCTGTTCCCGCATCAAATAGCAGCCGGGAGAATCAGGCAGCAGGCTCAGCTTCTGGGCGATCACTTCATTCATGGGGAAGCCCTGATTATTCGTCTTCCTCGTCGAAGGTAGCTTCCACCACCTGAATGAGCTGATCCATCAGATCCTCATCCACAGGCACAAATTCTTCCATTTCCTCGCCGTCTTCATCGGTGGGCAGGGGCTGCACCTTCATCACGTAGTGGGAAATTTCTTCGCCGTCCTCCTGGCCGCAATCATCGCTGAGCAGCACATATTCATCGCCGTTGTAGAAGAAGTAGCGCTCCACGCAAAGCTTGAGCATTTCGCCCTCTTCGCCTTCCAGCTCAATGATATCCTTTTCTTCCTGATTTGCCATTTGAATCGCTCCTTTCCTGCGCGTCATGCGCTGCTTTTATTATATCCCAATTTTCACAAAAGCACAAGGGAAGGGAATTCGTCTCCTTTCTTTCTCTTTTGACAGAATAATTTCTCAAATCCCTTTTTCTTCCATTGCACAAAGAAATATTTTCCTGTATAATAAAAAATGATTTTTTTCGTGTATGTTTTAGGAGGAATGCAAGCACCAAGAAGGAGGCGGTTCTTTGCAATTTTTTATTCGCTATCTCAGGCCCTATGGACGTCGGATCACCGGCGGCCTGATCATCAAATTCTTCGGTACCATTATGGATCTTTTTCTGCCCTGGCTGCTGGCATATATGTTGGACGAAGTGGCTCCCACGAAAAACCGGGGGCAAATTTTTTTCTTTGGCGGCGTAATGCTGCTCTGTTCCATCATTGCATGGCTGGGCAATGTATTGGCCAACCGTGCCGCCGCTTCCGTAGCCCGGGATGCCATCCGTACCGTGCGCCACGATCTTTTTAAAAAAATCACGCTGCTCACCTCCCGGGAAATCGATCGCTTCACCATTCCTTCCCTGATTTCCCGCATGACCACCGATACCTATCACATCTACCGCATCATCGGTATGGCGCAGCGTATGGGAATCCGTTCCCCCATTTTGCTGGTGGGCGGCATTATCGTCACCATGACCTTGGATTCCGCTCTGTCTACGCTGCTGGTAGCTATGCTCCCCTTCCTGGGGCTGATCGTCTGGTTTATTTCCAAGAAGGGCGTGCCTCTTTACACCATTACTCAAAAGCATATCGACACCCTCACCCGCATCGTGCGCGAAAATCTGACCGGTATCCGGATTATCAAGGCCCTTTCCAAAACGGAAGATGAAAAGAAGCGCTTTGATCGGATGAATGAAACCGTGGCCGCCAGCGAAACCAAAGCCGCATCCGTGATGGCGGTGAATTCCCCCACCATGCAATTCCTTCTGAATATGGGCCTGGTGCTGGTGATTGTGGTGGGCGCCGGGCGTGTGGACGCCGGGCTTTCCGGCACAGGCAATATCATCGCCTTTCTTTCTTATTTCACCATTATCCTCCAGGCCATGCTCACCATCACCCGCTTCCTCACCATGTATTCCAAGGCCCTGGCTTCTGCCAAGCGCGTGGATGAAGTGCTGGAGGGGCAGGAAGAAATCTGGGGCGGCGAAGCCTTTGCTCCCGATCCTAAGGCACCGCATATTGAATTTGACCGTGTTTCCTTCTCCTATAATAAAAAGAGCCCCGATGTGAAGGATATTTCTTTCTCCCTGAAGCAGGGCCAGCGGCTGGGGATTCTGGGCCCCACGGGCGCCGGAAAATCCACCCTGATTAAATTGCTTTTGCGGCTTTATGATGTGGATGACGGACAAATCCGCATCGGCGGAAAGGATATCCGGGAAATCCCGCTGGAAAAGCTCCGGCAAATGTTTGGCGTTGTATTCCAGAACGATGCCATTTTCCGGGGCAATATTGAAGATAATATCCGCCTGGGCCGAAAAATTTCCCTGGAAGAAATGGAAAAAGCCATTCAGGATGCCCAGGCCGCCTTCATCGAGGAAAAAGGCGGCGTCAGCACACCGGTGGTTTCCAGAGGCCAGAATTTTTCCGGCGGCCAGCAGCAGCGGCTCCTGCTCTCCCGTGCCCTGGCCGGCACACCGGATATTCTGATTCTGGATGACGCCTCCTCGGCCCTGGATTTTAAAACAGAGGCCGCTCTGCGCGCAGCGCTTAAATCCGGCTATGAGAAAACCACCGTGATCACCATCGCCCAGCGCATCAGCGCCATTATGCATTGCGATGTCATCCTGGTGCTGGAAGATGGCCAGCCCCAGGGCGTGGGCACCCATGAGGAACTGATGGAAAGCTGTTCCCTGTATCGGGAAATTGCTCATTTGCAGCTGGGAGGTGAGGAAGAATGATGATGCGCGGTGGAGGCGGCATGCGGGGCGGAATGCCCGGAAAGGGCCCCCGGTATGAGCATAAACCCATCAATAAAAAAGCAACGCTGGCACGCTTGCTCAAGTATATGCTGCATTTCAAGTGGCTTTTGTTCCTGGCATTGGTGCTGACCATTCTTTCCAACACCTTTGCCATGGTCGGCCCCAAGCTTTCGGGCAGCGCCATTGACTGCATCGCCGCAGAGGGCGGCGTGGATTTTGCAGGCGTGCGCCATTTCGCGCTGCTGATGCTCCTTTTCTATCTCATTTCTTCTCTGCTTTCCTATCTTTTGCAGATCCTGATGGTGCATATCAGCCGCCGGGTGACGCTTCGCATGCGCAAAGACCTTTTTGCCCGGCTTGCCGATATGTCGGTAGGCTATATTGATTCCCACTCCATCGGCGATCTCATCAGCCGCATTTTCTATGATACCGATACCATCAACACCTCCCTTTCTTCGGATGTGGTGCACGTAATGGCCAGCAGCATCACCATCGTGCTTTCTATGGCCATGATGCTCTCCATTTCGCCCATGCTGGTGCTGGTGTTTGTGGTCACCATTCCTGTGTCCATGCTGCTCACGGCTTTTATCACCAAGCATACCCAGCCCCTGTTCAGGATTCGTTCCCGGAAAATGGGCGAGCTCAATGATTTTTCCGAAGAAATGATTTCCGGTATGAAAACCCTGAAGGCCTATAACCAGGAAGAAAATACCCTGGTTTCCCTGGATGCACTGAATGAAGAGGTGGTCACTTCTTATTATAAAAGCGAATACTATTCCTCCATTACCGGCCCATCCGTCAATTTCGTCAATAACCTTTCTATGACGTTGATCAGCATGTTCGGCGCACTGATGTATATGATGGGGAATATTTCTCTGGGCAATATTTCTTCCTTTGTGCAGTACAGCCGCCGTTTCTCCGGCCCGATCAATGAAATCGCCAATATTTACGGCGAATTGCAATCCGCCCTGGCTGCAGCGGACCGGGTGTTTACCCTGCTGGATGAGCCCCTGGAGCCCGCAGACGCCGAAAATGCCCACGAGCTCACCCAGGTGCAAGGAAACGTGGTCATGGAAAATGTGTCCTTCGGCTATGAAAAGGGCAAAACGGTGCTGAAAAACCTCTCCTTCCAGGCCCGCAGCGGTGCGCTGATTGCCATCGTAGGCCCTACCGGCGCCGGCAAAACCACCCTGATTAATCTGCTCATGCGCTTTTACGATATTGAATCGGGGCGCATCATGGTGGATGGCCAGAGCGTGGATGAAGTGACCCGGGCCAGCCTGCGCAGGGCCTACTCCATGGTGCTCCAGGATACCTGGCTCTTCTCCGGCACCATCTTTGATAACATCGCCTACGCCAAGCCCGGCGCTACCCGGGAAGAAGTGGAGGCAGTAGCCAAGGCTGCCAAGATTCACAACTACATCATGAGCCTGCCGGAAGGCTACGATACCGTGATCACCGATGACGGTGCCAACATTTCCAAGGGCCAGAAGCAGCTGCTCACCATCGCCCGGGCGATGCTGGTGGACGCTCATATGCTGATCCTGGATGAGGCCACCAGCAACGTGGATACCCGCACCGAAGTACAAATTCAGCAGGCCATGCGCCGCCTGATGCAGGATAAAACCTGCTTTGTGGTGGCTCACCGGCTTTCCACCATCAAGCATGCCGATCTGATCCTGGTGGTGAAGGACGGCAACGTAATTGAGCGAGGCACCCACAAAGAGCTGATGAAGCAGGGTGGCTTCTACCGGGAGCTCTATGATGCCCAGTTCTCCTGATTGGGGGAACGAACCGAGCCAGAGGAGATCCTCCTCTGGACTCCAATATGCGATGGAACAAACTTATAAAACTGTGTGATTTCCGCAAGATACTTAAGGAAACGGACAAGTAATTTCACGGGCACAAGGAAAACACGAAAAAGGACGGAGGAAAAAGTAAATTTTTTCAAGATCGTTGACTCTCTTTGTCAACGGTTCGAGACTGGTAAAGTCTTCTTTCTTGGTTTTGTCCCTTCCTCTCTTAATTAACAAACCCACTATTTCAAGAAAAATGGTGGGTTTGTCAGGTGAAGGGCGATTTCAAATAGAAATCGTTGAATGCATTGTTATGCCCAATCACGTGCATTTTTTGATGTTTCTTCCGGAACGGGCGACCATAAGGGTCGCCCCTACAGTTGGCCAGATTGTGGGCGCGTACAAATCTCTTGTAACATACGAATGGCGAAAAAATTGTGCAGGAGAAAACCGGGAAATGCATAGGATATGGCAGCGAAATTATTATGAACATGTTATTCGCAACGATCATGATTTGTATGAAACGCGAAAATATATTGCTGAAAATCCTCAGCGATGGATAACAAAGGATGAACGATGATGATTCAAAAAGCTATTTCAAAGGATGCAAGCCCCCTTGCCCAATTGGCCTGCGAATTATGGCCCGGTGATCCTTTGGAAGATCGGGAAAAGGAAATGGTCGAATTGACGGGAGACGAGGAGGCGGCCTGTTTCCTGGCCTATGAAGGAAATGAAGCCGTTGGCTTTGCTCAGTGCCAATTGCGCCACGATTACGTGGAGGGCACGGATACCAGCCCGGTAGGGTATCTGGAGGGCATTTATGTGCGGGAAAATTTCCGGCATAAGGGCATTGCCCGGGCGCTGCTTACCGCCTGCGAAAATTGGGCCCGGGAAATGGGCTGCACCGAATTTGCCAGCGATTGCGAGTTGGATAATACACAAAGCCTTGCTTTCCACATGCATGTGGGCTTTGATGAGGCGAACCGGGTCATCTGCTTTACCAAGAAATTATAATATACAAAGGAGGACTAACCATGGCGAATTTTCCTGCATATGCCCAGGAAATGGTGGAGAAGGCTTTGGCCATGGGCGCGGTGAGCTGCGTGCCCTTTCACATTTCGGATATCTGCTTTGATAGCCGCACGCTGCTTAAATGCATGTATGGCTGCACGGACTGGGGCAAGGGCCTCACCTGCCCCTCTCGTCCCCATAATCCGTCCCTGGCGGAATATAAGGAAATGCTTTCCCGGTATACCTGGGGCGTGATTATCGGCGGGCATAATAAGCATATTACCCAGAAGGTGTCCTTCGCTTTGGAAGGGGAGGCCTTTGGCAAGGGCTATTATTTTGCTTTTTCCATGAGCGATTGCGGCCTTTGCAAGGAATGCGCCGGGCATACGGGGGGAGAGTGCCGCCATGTGCGCCAGGCGAGGCCCGCTTTTCATAGCGTGGGCATCGATGTATTCAAAACGGTGCAGCAATTGGGCCTGCCTATCAACACCTTAATTGATCCTGATACAGAAGAACAAAATTGGTATGCTGCGGTATTTGTGGAGTAAAAATGGATCGCTTCGGGTCATCTATTATATTGATTTTCTTTCCGAATTTGCCGAGGGCTTTTGCCTACGGCTTTTTTTAATAATTTGGATAGGTAATCGGCGTCCGGGATGCCCACCATTTCCGCCACCCGATAAAGCGGAATATCCTCCGTGCGCAGCAATTCCTCTGCTCGTTTCAGGCGCATCTCCCGCAAATAATCGGTGATGCCCAGGTGGAAGGATTTTTTGGATACGGTGTAGAGGGTGCTTCTGGATATGCCGAATTGAGCGCAGATAGAGGGGATGGACAAAGTGGAATCATGCAAATTTTTCTGAATATACTGGGCAATATGCATGGCCAAATTTTCCTGCTGCACGCCCAACAGATTGTTCAATCGGATATAGCAGGCACACAGGGTCATGAGCCTTGCGGCGGCCCGCAGCTTTTCATCGCTGATTTCTTCCAGCAGGGCAAGCTTTTCCTTGAAAGCTGCTTTGTCAAATACTTGGTCCATCCCGTCAATCCGGGCGCAGATCTGATCTTTGCAATTCCCGGATAATAACTGCCCAAAGAGCAGATAGCCGATTACCACGCCGCTATCCAAAATGGGGGCGGCGGCCTCTGTCAGCCCCATGTGGCACTGGTAAATGCAGATATCGCCGCTTTCCCGGCAGCGGGCAAAGCCCTCCTGATCACAGGCAAGGCACTTTTCCATACATCCCGGAATCTTGCGAACGGCTGTGCAAAAGGGCCCCATGGACTTGGGGTGGGCATATACCACGCGCATATCGGCATCATAAATCACCGGCTTGATGCCCGTGGTTTGGTAGATATCCTCGCATGCCTGGGCCATCAGCTCCTGATTCTTCATGCCATTTTCCTCCTGCTCTGCGTTTTTTTCATTATATCATGGGGATTTTTTTCTTTCAATGAAAAGAATCCAGATTCCGGATTTTTTATTCCTGCGTCCCTGTTGACGCGGGTTTTTCTGTGATAAAATAAGAAAAAAGAATGAAAAAGGGAGGCTGTTCATATGTGGTATTCCAGCCGCTTTCGCCGCCATCTTTGCGATATGCATATCGATGATTGGAGCCCGGAATTTTTATCGGAATTTTCTCCGGAGGAATATGTGGAAAATTTGAAGCGGGCGAAGATCAATAATGCCATGCTTTATTTCCAGAGCCATGTGGGCCTTTGCTATTATCCTACGAAAAGCGGCAAAATGCATGCCGCCTTTGCGGGTAAAGAGGATATGATGCGCAGGGTATGTCAGCTTTGCCAGGAGAATGATATCAAGGTGACAGGCTATTACAGCATCAACTATAATACCTGGGCCCATGATCAGCACCCTGACTGGCGAATGATCAAGGAAAATGGCATATCCCGCCGGGAAGAGGGGGATACGCCTGGGGAGGAAATGGCTTTTGCCTCCAAAAAGGCCGCCCGCTACGGCCTTTGCTGCCCCAATCATGAAGAATACCGCCAGTTTGTATACACTCAGGTGGATGAGATGCTGGAGTATTTTCCTATGGATGCCCTGTTTTTTGATATGCCTTTTTGGAATCATACCTGCTATTGCCAAAAATGTCAGGCAAGATGGGAAAAGGAATATGGCGGGGAGATTCCCCGGAATGCCAAACCCGGCACCAAGGAATATGCCTTGCTGATTCAGGCCAAGCATGCCTGGATGGGTGAGTGGGCTCTGGCACTTACTGCTTATGTGAAGGACAAGCGGCCGGAATTACCCGTTGAATATAATTACGCCGCCGCTATCGCCGGGAATGCGGATCGGGGCTGCGCCGATTTGGTGAATCAGGCCAGCGACTATGTGGGGGGCGATTTGTACGGCGGCATGCTGGAGCATTCCTTTGCCTGCAAATTCTATCGTTCTGCTACCCGAAACCAGCCCTTTGAATATATGTTTTCCCGGTGCAAGCCTGCCCTTCGGATGCATACCCTCACCAAATCCCTGGATGAAATGAAAACCTCTGTGGCTGTCACCGCCGCTCACCATGGGGCCACCCTGGTGATCGATGCCATCGATCCATGCGGCACCATGGATGAAAGAGTGTATGAAAGAATCGGGCAGATGTTTGATATGCAGTTGCCCTATGAACCTTATTTTAAGGGAGAAATGCTGGGGGATATTGGCCTTTATTACAGCCCTCAGAGCCGCTATTCCCCCCGGGAAGGGACACATCATAGCCTGCAAAGCTGTGTGGCCCTGGCCAAGGGCTTGATCCAAAGGCATATACCCTTTGGGGTTACGGGTGCGTATGAGGATTTCTCCTGCTACCCTTATCTGGCGGCTCCGGCGCTCACCTGCCAGGATCAAGAGAAATATCAGCGGTTGATTGATTATGTGGAAAACGGGGGCACCCTGTATCTTAGCGGCGGCGAATGCCGGGAACTGGTGGAGGAATTGACCGGCGCTACCCTTTCCGGCGTCACGGAAGCCACCCGGATTTATGCGGCGCCTACAAAGGAATATGCGCAGCTCTTTGGCTGGTTCAATGAAAAATATCCCCTGCCCTTTGAGGGCGCCGTGCCGGTGCTTAAAAATGTGGATTCCAAAGATATTGCGGCTGTGCTGGTGAATCCCTATACGCGCCATAGCGAAATGCGCTATGCTTCTATCCATTCCGATCCGCCCTCTTCCCATCTAACGGAGATTCCTATGATCGTGGTGAAAAAGCGAGGAAAGGGCAAAGTGATCTGGTCGGCTGCCACCATTGAGGGGATGGAGTATCCTGAATATCAGGGGATTGTGCAGAAACTGATTCTGGGGGAAGATTACCGCGCTTCTATAGAAAGCAATGCGCCTGCTCATGTGGAATTTACGTTGTTCCAGCTGGAAAACGCCCTGCAGGTGAACGCTGCTGTGCTTTCCAATGACGTCACCGCTCATACCGTGCCCAGGTTTGAAATCCAGGTGAAAGCCGAAAAGGTGCCCAAGCGGGTATTCATCATGCCGGAGCAAAAAGAAGTGCCTTTCCGATATGAAGAGGGCTATATCGTGTTTGAAGCCCGGCCCTTGCACATTTTTGATATGTATCAGATTGAATTTTGAAAAAGGAGGAAGACATATGTCTCTTGCCAAGGAACTTTTGCTGGAGGGAAAGGGGGTATACCGCCTGGCCCCCACCTGGGTGCCCCGTTCCTTTTGCCGTCCCGGCAAACGCATTAAATTGCATCCCGATGATTACTATGTGAAGGGCCTGGAAAAAGGCGGGATTGATGAGCGCTGGTTCGCTTCCACTACCTGGGCGGAAAATGGCCCCGGCACCCCGGAGGACGAGGGGCTGAGCTATATCGTATCCGCCGACGGCAGCAAAAAGATGCTGCTCAGGGATGCGGTGGAGGAACTCAAGGGCGAAGTGATTGGGGAATCCCTTTGGAAAAAGTATCATAAATGGCCCATGTTTTCCAAATTTTTTGATAATCAGGGCCCCTTGCCCCACCATATTCACCATCGGGATGAGCACGCTGCCCGGGTAGGCGCGGCTGGAAAACCTGAAATGTATTTTTTCCCCGCCCAGTGCAATAATCACGGAGGCGAATTTCCGTTCACTTTCTTTGGCCTAAAGCCCGATTCCACCAAGGAAGAAATCAAAGAATGCCTGGAGAATTTCAGCAAAGGGGATAATCAATTATTGGATCATTCCCAGGCCTATAAGATCACCCTGGATACGGGCTGGGATGTGCCTCCCGGCATCCTCCATGCTCCGGCCAGCCTGTGCACCTATGAGCCTCAGTTCGCCAGCGACGTATACGCCATGTATCAGTCCGTATTGTACGGCGGGCATTGCGTGCCGGAAAATCTTTTGTGGAAAAATTGCCCCGAAGAGGAATTGGGAAATTTCGATTATCTCATGGATGTGATCGATTGGGAAGCCAATGTGGATCGGGATTTTGCCAAGAAGCATTTCATGCAGCCAAAGCTCATCTGGGAGGATGAAGCGGGGAAGGAAGAGTGGATTTGCTATAGATGCCCCCAGGCCTGCGCCAAGCGGCTCGCCATCCTGCCCGGGCAGAGCCGATTGATCACCGATCAGGCAGCCTATGGCTTTATTCTCATTGAGGGTCACGGTACCTTCGGGGCCTGGGAGATTGAAACCCCCACACTCATCCACTACGGAGAACTCACCAGCGATGAATTTTTCGTAACGGAAAAGGCGGCTAAAGAGGGCGTGCTCATCACCAACACATCCAAAACGGAGCCCCTGGTAATGCTCAAGCATTTTGCCGAAAATCCAGAGCTTCCGGAAAGCTTTGAAGATTAAAAAAGATGTTCAGCAGATGCTGCGCCGCATTTGCTGAACACCTTTTTTCAGTAGGGGAATAATTGCTTTTCCAGTTCGGGGGTGAGCTTTCTGCCGTATTCGCTCACCTGATAGGCCTCCGCAAAGCGCACTTTGCTGCCCCTCTCTTCCCCGTAGCGGGCGATGAGCTGCTTTCTGTGGAGGGCGGCGGGCAGGGCATAGCGCCGGCGGTAGCCCCGGAGGCCGCCGTTGATGACTATGTCATCCGGGGTATCGGCGGTGATCATATCGCCCTTGAGCCATTCATAGCGGGCAGCAGGGTCTTGGGGCACCTGATCCTGTTCACCCCGGGTGTAGGGAAGCCATTCGTACACCTGGGATACGTGCTTATCCGCCATCTTGAATTTTTCTTCCACCACATCGTCAATATCGATCACGATCTCAGGGGTGAAGGGCGGGTTTTTGAAAGCGTCTTCGTTATAGAGGATCACGGGAGTCTGGCGCATGGCGGGGGTATCGCTCAGATAATTGGGCACGATCAGAAGATAGGCTGCATCCTGCACCAGCAGGGCGCTGTTGCGGTGATCGGCGTGATAATCGTTGGTGCGGTGGCAGGTGATCACATCGGGGTTGAATTCTCGGATATAGCGGATCAGGCGTTCCCGGGTGGGAAGATCGGCCATAATGGTGCAGTCTGGAATATCCCACACATCGTATTCCAGCCCGGTGGACTGGATCACGGCTTCCACTTCCTTGCGGCGGCGGGCGGCGATTTCCTTGGGGCCCATGGTCTGGTGACCACCCTCGCCGTTGAGCATGGAAAGAAAGCGCACCCGATGGCCGTCCCTTAAATATTTCAGGGCCAGGCCGGAGCAACGGAAATCATTATCGTCAGGATGCGCGGCAATCATCAGAATATTCATGGAATTCCCTCCTTGTATTTTTGCGGATGCGATTATTATATAGAGAAATCGTGGCACAGTCAAGATTTTCGGGCTTTACAAAACGGCGCATTTCTATTATAATGATTCCGTTCGGGCGTTGAAAAAGACGGGCCCGCAAAACCGCTTCCAAGAGAGCCGGGGCAAGGTGTGAGCCCGGTAAGCGGCGCGGCGCCGGATCACTTTGGAGCCTCCGGTTGAAGAATCGGCGTTTCATCCGCGATACAGGATGCTAAAGCGGGCGTTTTTCGCCAACTTGGGTGGTACCGCGGATTCAGGATCCGTCCCATTTTTGATGGGACGGGTCTTTTTTTGCGGGGGAGGTATTTTTGAGTCAAAAATACCTCCCCGCACCCCCACCAAAAACCAATTCGGATAATGGGTTGATCCCAAATAACCAACTTGTTTCCCCGAGTGTGGTGGGGGAATCCCAATGGTTTTCGTTTCCAATCAATCTGCTGACAAATTGTTAGGAGGATCATCATGTACAAAAAGGTCACAACCGACATGAACTTCGTGGCCCGGGAAAAGGAAGTGCTTTCTTTCTGGAAAGAACACGACATCGTGAAAAAGAGCTTCCATGCCCGGGATAACGCCAAGGAAACCTTCACTTTCTTTGACGGCCCCCCCACCGCCAACGGCAAGCCCCATATCGGCCACGTGGAAACCCGCGCCATCAAGGATCTGATCCCCCGGTTCCAGACCATGAAGGGCTATTCCGTTTTGCGCAAGGCCGGCTGGGATACCCATGGCCTGCCTGTGGAATTGGAAGTGGAAAAGAAACTGGGCCTGGACGGCAAGCCTCAGATCGAAAAATACGGCATCGAGCCCTTCATCCAGCAGTGCAAGGAATCCGTGTGGAAATACCTGCATGAATGGGAAGAAATGAGCGATCGGGTGGCCTTCTGGGCGGATATGGATGATCCTTATGTCACCTATCACGATAATTATATCGAATCCGTGTGGTGGTCTCTTAAAACCATCGCGGAAAAGGGCCTGATTTATAAAGGCCATAAGATCGTGCCCTATTGCCCCCGCTGCGGCACCGCCCTGTCCTCCCACGAAGTGGCTCAGGGCTACAAGGCCGTGAAGGAATTTTCCGCCTTTGCCAAATTCAAGGTGAAGAATGCCGAAACCCTCACCTATATCCTGGCTTGGACCACTACGCCCTGGACGCTGCCTTCCAACGTGGCCCTGTGCGTAAATGCCAACGAAGAATACTGCGAATTTAAGTGGGGCGGCGCTCATAACATCATGGCCAAGGCCCTGATTCCTTCCGTATTCAGTGAAGAGGATCAGAAGGAAATCGAGATCCTGCGCACCTTCAAAGGCGCGGAATTGGAGCATACGGAATATGAGCCCCTGTTCCCCCTCAAGAACCTGCCCAAGGAAAAGGCCTGGTATGTGGTGTGCGATGATTACGTCACCTTGACCGACGGCACCGGCGTTGTGCATATCGCTCCTGCCTTTGGTGAGGATGACGCCCGGGTGGGCCGGAATTATAATCTGCCCTTTGTGCAGCTGGTGGATACCCAGGGCCGCTTTGTAGAGGACACCCCCTGGGCGGGCACCTTCGTAAAGGAAGCGGACGAGCCCATTATGCAGGATTTGAAAGCCCGGGGCCTGCTTTTGAAGAAGGCTCTTTACGAGCATGAATATCCCTTCTGCTGGCGCTGCGATACCCCCCTTCTCTATTACGCCCGCCCCACTTGGTTTATCAAGATGACCGCCGTGCGGGATGAACTGGTGGCCAACAACCGCTCCGTCAACTGGTACCCCGACAATATCAAGGAAGGCCGCATGGGCAATTTCCTGGAGAACGTGGTGGACTGGGGCCTTTCCCGTGAGCGCTACTGGGGCACTCCCTTGCCCATCTGGCTGTGCGAAGACGGGCATATGCACGTAATTGGCAGCAAGCAGGAACTGAAAGATATGGCCATTGGCGAAGTGAACCTGCCCGAACTCCATCGCCCCTACATCGATGAAGTGGTAATCAAGTGCCCCCACTGCGGCAAGCCCATGCACCGCACCAAGGAGGTCATCGACTGCTGGTACGATTCCGGCTCCATGCCCTTCGCCCAGTGGCACTATCCCTTCGAAAACAAGGAAAAGTTTGAAGCCCGCTTCCCGGCCAATTTTATTTCCGAAGCTATTGACCAGACCCGCGGCTGGTTCTATACTCTGCTGGCCATTTCCACCCTGATCTTTGGCCGTGCGCCCTTTAAAAACTGCGTGGTGATGGGCCATGTGCAGGATAAGGATGGCCGCAAGATGAGCAAGCATCTGGGCAATGTGGTGGATCCCAAGGTGGTGTTGGATAAGCAGGGCGCGGACGCTATCCGCTGGTTCTTCTATTCTTCCAGTGCGCCCTGGCTGCCCTGCCGCTTCCATGAGGACGCGCTCAATGAAGGCCCCCGGAAGTTTATGACCACCCTGTGGAACACCTACTATTTCTATATCCTCTATGCGGATATCGATCAGTTTGATCCCACCAAGCACGACCTTTCCAAGATGGAATTGACTCTCATGGATAAATGGGTGCTCAGCCGGCTCAACACCGTGATCAAGGGCGTGGATGAGGACCTCAATGCCTATCGCATCCCTGAATCCACTCGCAAGCTCAGCGATTTTGTGGATGAGCTCTCCAACTGGTATGTGCGCCTGAACCGTGATCGATTCTGGGGCAAGGGCATGGCCGGCGATAAGGAAGCCGCCTTTATGACCCTGTATACCGTGCTTTCCTCCCTGGTGAAGGTGGTGGCTCCCTACCTGCCCTTTATTTCTGAATCCATCTATCAGAATGTGGTGCGCTCCGTGGATGAAACCGCCCCTGAATCCGTGCATCTGTGCGATTATCCCGTGTGCGATGAAAGCATGATCGATGCTGATGTGGAAGCCCAGATGGCGGCTGTGGAAACGGTGGTGCAGCTGGGCCGCTCCTGCCGAAACCTCAGCAACATGAAGGTGCGCCAGCCCCTGAGCACCCTCTACGTATCCGGTGCGGACTTTGGTGAAGCCTACAAATCCCTGGTGGAGGATGAATTGAACGTGAAGAACGTGCAGTTTATCGAGAATGCCGGCGAATTTGTAAGCTATGATCTCAAGCCCAACTTCTTTACCCTCAAAACCCGCTACGGCCGCTTCCTTGGCAAGATGCGGGGCGAACTGCAGAAGCTGGATGGCAACGCCGTGGTGGCCGCCTTTGATAAGGGCGAAACCTATACCCTGGTGATCGACGGCACCGAGATCATCCTGAACAAGGAAGATATCCTGGTGGAAGCCGTGAAGAAGGAAGGCTACACCTCCCAGGTGGAGGGCAAGCTCACCGTGGTATTGGATACCAACCTGAATGATGCCCTCATTCAGGAAGGCTTCGCCCGGGAAGTGATCTCCAAGCTCCAGACCATGCGCAAGGACGCCGGCTTTGACGTGACCGACCGCATCACCGTCACCTGCCAGGGCGATGACGAAGTGGTCGCCGCTGTAAAGGCCTTCCAGGGTATGATCGAAAATGGCGTGCTGGCCACTGCCATCGGCTATGACGCCGCTCCCGAAGGCGCCGTTTCCCAGGAATGGGATATCAACGGCAAGAAAGCCACCCTCAGCGTGAAGCGCTGAACCAAATAAAAATCAGCGCCGCTCCAATCAAATGGAGCGGCGCTTTTCATTGAGCAAATCATTATTGGGGAAAGGTCAGGGTGAGGGCGGTGCCATCGGAAGCGGTCTGCGCGCCCAGCTTTTCAAGGAATGCCAAGTTCACATATAGATCATTGTTCCAGATCCGGCCATTATCATACTGATTTTCCCGGTTGACGGTGAGGATATAGATGCCATCCGCGCCATAGGAGGTGAGCACCTCGCAGCCGCAGATCATTTCCGGCGTGCCGGCATTGGGAGTATAGCCCCATCCAGCGGCGGTGGCCAGCTGCTGCAGATTGATCAGGATCTGGCCGTTTTCATCCTTGTACCAGGGAAGCACCATTTGGTTTCCATTCAATGTGACCGTGCTGCCGGCCTGCATCAGTCCATCCGCAGGAACGGGCACTTCCGTGGGAGCAGGGGTAGGTTCCTCGGTGGGAATGGGTGTGGGCTCTTCCGTGGGGACGGGCGTCGGCACTTCGGTAGGCACGGGTGTGGGTTCTTCGGTAGGCACGGGTGAGGGTTCTTCGGTAGGTACGGGTGAGGGTTCTTCGGTAGGTACGGGTGAGGGTTCTTCGGTAGGTACGGGTGAGGGTTCTTCGGTAGGTACGGGTGAGGGTTCTTCGGTAGGTACGGGTGTAGGTTCTTTGGTAGGTACGGGTGTAGGTTCTTTGGTAGGTACGGGTGTAGGTTCTTCGGTAGGCACAGGTGTGGGTTCTTCCGTGGGCACGGGTGCGGGTTCTTCCGTGGGCACGGGTGTAGGTTCTTCGGTGGGTACTGCTGTGGGTTCTGCGGTAGGCGTTTCAGTGGGAACAGCGGTGGGCTCCGCAGTAGGCACAGCCGTGGGGGAGGCAGTAGGGGCTTCGGTAGGAAGAATGCTGTAAAGGAATACGATGCGCTCCGGCCGCTGTACGCCCTGCTCCGTAATGCTCACGGTGATGGTGGAGGGGGAAATCAAGGAGTAGCCCAGAGGGGCCAGGGCAGCATTGGGAGAAAGGTAGGAAATCTGCCCAACGGGCAGCAGGCGCACTTCCTGGTTCAAGGTGACGCCGCTTTCATTCACGTAATAAACGATCGCTTCCTGATGGGAGGGCACAGCCGTTGGCGCCTGAGTGGGCACGGCGGTGGGGGCCTGGGTGGCCCGCAATCGCAGGGTGAATACCACGCTGGCGGGGGTGGCCACGCCATTGGCATTGACGGATACCGCCTGCCGATCTTCGCCCACCAGTTCATAGGCATTGGAAACCAGGCTGGGGGAGAAGAGCACGTAGGAAGTGTAGCCCCGGCTCATGGTAGCGGAGGTCTGGTGGAGGACGGTGCCGTTGGTGTTCACGTAATAAACGGGAATGGTCACGGTGGAAGCTGTGGGGGCGGCGGTGGTTTTTAGCTTATAGCGGAACGTGACGGAGGCGGGGGTGGCCACGCCGTTTTGCACGGCCACAGTGACCGCTCCGGAGGAGTCTAAAGTATAATCGGATGATACGTTATTGCTGTTGGCATAGATGGTAGTGGTGCCATAGCAGGTCATCACCACCCGGGTGATGAGCTGGCCGTTTTGATCCACGTAATATACCGGTACGTTTACGCTCACCGGGGTGGTGGCGGTGGGGCCGGGGGTGATTTCCGGGGGCGCGGTGACCACGGAGGGATTTTCAAAAAGCAGGCTCTGGGTGGCCTTGCCGGCAATGCCGTCCACTTTCAGATTATTGTAATACTGAAAGCGCTCCACGGCCTTTTTGGTATTCTGGCCGTAAATACCATCGATTTTATCATTGAGATAGCCAAGCTCCGTGAGCCTCCGCTGCAGCTTTTTCACTCCGTCCCCCCGATCGCCTACGTATAGGGTGGTATAGGGAACGGGCGTAGCGGTGGGCACAGGGGTGGGTACGCTGGTGGGAACCAACGTGGGCGCCTGAGTCACATAGGGGGTGGCGGTAGGCAGCATTTCAGTGGGGAAGGGCGTGACGGATGGGGCGGCCTCCGTGGAGGAAGTGACCACCATGGTCATATACAGCAGCAGCACTTTCAGCAGATCCATGCTTTCATCTCCTTTGGCGCATTTTGCGCCTGGCACAATTGGATATTCAACCATAGAACGGAAGAAAAGGGATTTTTCTTCCTGGGCGGCATTACAGCGTCATGTATTTTTTGAATTCCGGTAGAATGCCGATGCCATCGGGGTAGTGAGCGGCAAACTGGGGCACGGCGTGGCTGGGGAAGGAATTGCCTTCAATGAAGCGAGGCCCGTCCGCGGTGATGGCCACATCCCAGGCTACAAATCTCACCTGGGGCACCACCCGCATGGCCTCCAGGCACATTTTCTTGGCTTCCTTGAAATAAGGCACTTCAAAGCCAATGATGGGGGTGCCGGTCATGGGATGCTTTTCAAAGGTGTTGCCCTGTTTATCGGCGCCCACGGTGAGCAGCCTGCCCGATTCCAAATCCACCCGGGCAGCCATGCCGCCGCAGTCCACATTATCCATCACCTTGCCGTTGCCGATGCGCAGGAAGGCATACACGATTCCTTCCTTTTTATCGCCAAGCAAGGTGGCGATGCGCACGGTGTTGACGGAGGTGGGGCACATGCGCGCCATTTCAGGATGCTGAATCACCACTTCTTCCAGAATGCCGGGGCCGGCCTGGGAAAGCAGCTCCATAAACCGGGGCAGGTTTTTCCAATCTTCCTTTTTGTATTTCACGATGCCCTGGCCGCTGGAGCCCTCCAGAGGCTTGTACATGATTTCATCTCGGCCAGAAAGGAATTGTTCCAGGCCTTCCTTCGTCAGCGTCTCATCGGCCTTGATCCAGCCCCGGTTTACCCACTTGGAAAAGAGGGCGTTAAACTGGGTTTTATCATCAAAATGGTGCCAGTAGGCCTTATCGTTCATCCGGCGCACGATTTCATTGGAAATGCCCCGGGTGATCACAGTGCGGCGCTGGGCCTCGTTCAGGCGGTACATCTCCGCAATTTTATAATCCATGTAACCGGCGTTGTATTTGGCGGCGCACCGGGCCATATCAGCTAATAGCCACAGGGTGGATTTGCCCGTTTTTTTGTGAAGCATCCGGGCGGTATCCCGCATCCGGGAAAAATCCATTTTACCAATGCGCTTGATTACATAAGTCAGTCGGCTCATTTTTTGCCTCCGATTCAATGGTTTGTTGGAAATAGTATCCCAAGGATATCATATTTATTATACGCTATCTTTTCAGGCAATGCAAGGCAAAATCCAGCGCTGAAAAAAATCTGAAAACAGCAGAAAAAGAACATATGTTTGCAAATAAAAATGCAGCCCGCCATGGAGAAAATGGTAGGAACTGTGAAAATCGGGAGAAGTTTTTCCGATTGGACGAAAAGGAAAGAAACCTTGATAAAATAAGGATTTTTTCATCGGTTTTTCGCGGAAAAGCAGTTGACAACTGCTGTTTCCAATGGTATGATGATATAGTTGTCTGTAGTATGCAGACGACTGTGTTCTTGCGGCAAGCAGAGCGGAGGGATGAAGATGCCTGAGCAGCTCAAAAAGCGCACGGCACGCGTGGTCGGGGTTCGTCAGGTGCTGCGCGCCCTGGGGGATCAAAGCCTTGAAAAGGTGTATCTGGCCTTGGACGCTGCGCCTCATCTGCGAGGCCAGGTGGAAGCGGCAGCCCAGGCAGCCGGCATCCCCGTTGAAACGGTGGCCACCATGGAAGAATTGGCCCGGCTGTGCCGGGTGGACGTGCCTTCCGCCGCTGCAGGGTGCTTAAGAGCCCCCGCCCAGAACACGGGCAAGTAAAGCTTGCCGTCACTCTATTATGACTATATATCCCCGAGGGTTGCGGGGATGTTATAGGAGGAGACCATATAAGGCTCCGAACAATTATCAGGAGGTGCTTCCATGCCCACGATCAATCAGTTGATCCGCAAGGGAAGAGAGAAGGTTGCAAACAAGTCAACCGCGCCCATCCTGCAGGGTTGCCCGCAAAAGCGCGGCGTGTGCCTGAGCGTCAAGACTACGACGCCCAAGAAGCCCAATTCGGCTCTGCGTAAGATTGCGAGAATCCGTCTGACCAATTCCATCGAAGGTACTTGCTACATTCCTGGCATTGGCCATAACCTGCAGGAGCACTCCGTCGTGCTGATCCGCGGCGGCCGTGTGCGCGATCTGCCCGGTGTCCGTTACCACATCATCCGCGGCGCGCTGGATACTGCCGGCGTTGCCAAGCGCAACCA